>JANQEF010000260.1 GCA_028278465.1 Dehalococcoidia bacterium
GGGCTACCTGCGTTGCGCTCGGGAGGCAGCGCCGCACATGGCGTCGCAGGGCTGGGGAAGGATCATCAACATCTCGGGACTGGCGGCGCGAAGCTCGGGCACGACGATCGGCAGCATTCGAAACGTCGCCGTGTCCGCCATGACGAAGAACCTGGCGGACGAACTGGGGCCGAGCGGCATCAACGTCACCGTCGTTCACCCCGGACTCACCAGGACTGAGGCGACACCGGGAGTGATAGGCGCTCGCGCGCGAAACGAGGGGCGCTCAGAAGACGAGCTCGAGGCTCAGATGGCGCTCGGAAACTCCGTGCAGCAGATCATCGACGCGTCTGACATAGCGAACATCGTCGCGTTCCTGGCGTCGCCGCTCTCGGTCGCAATAACGGGCGATGCAATCGCAGCCGGCGGAGGTGTCGGTCGAGCGATTCACTACTGAGCACGGCCGATACCGCCAGACGGGTGCTTGTGGCCGCAGGTGTGCTCTGAGACCGGGTGCTAACCTTCCGCAGCCTGCTTTCAACCGCGCCCAGCACCAGAACCGACCCCCGAGTGGAGCCGCCGATGAGCACTGACCTTGTCTTTGAAGACGCCACGAGCCTCTGCGCCCGACTGCAGAGTCGCGACCTTTCGGCGGTGGAGGTCCTGGACGCGCACCTGGCCCAGATCGAACGAGTGAACCCCACGGTCAACGCCGTCTGCACTCTGGACGCGGACAGGGCGATGGAAACCGCCCGCTCCCTGGACAGCGGCCCGGTCTCAGGTCCGCTGCACGGGCTTCCCGTTGGCATCAAGGACCTCTCGCCTACGAAGGGGATCAGGACAACCTACGGCTCACCTTTTTTCGAGAACTGGGTACCCGATTTCGACGCGCTTCCGGTCGAACGCCTTAAGAACGCCGGCGCAGTCGTCATCGGAAAGACCAACACGCCTGAGTTCGGCGCAGGCTCTCAGACCTTCAACCCGATCTTCGGCCCGACGCTGAACGCGTACGACGCCACGAAGACCTGCGGCGGAAGCAGCGGGGGCTCGGCCGTGGCTCTGGCCTGCGGACTGGTTCCCATAGCAACGGGATCGGACCTTGGCGGATCACTCCGCAACCCGGCCGCATGGTCGAACGTGGTCGGGATCCGCTGCTCGGTCGGGCGCGTGCCGTCTTACCCGAACGCGCTCGGCTTCAACTCGCTTTCAGTCCAGGGACCGATGGGCAGGACCGTCGACGACGTGGCGCTGCAGCTATCGGTGCTTGCCGGGCCTGATCCTCGCGTTCCCGGTTGCCTGGCAGATCCCGGGTCGATCTTCGAGGTCAACCTCGGCCGCTCGTTCGAAGGAGTGCGAGTCGCATGGAGCGCCGATCTGGGCGGCTACCCGGTCGATTCGACCGTCACGGAAGTGCTCGAAAAGCAGCGGAGCGTCTTCGCGAACCTCGGCTGCGTCGTCGAAGAGGCATGTCCGGATCTGTCTGACGCCGATGAGATCTTCCAGGCTTTTCGCGCGTACAAGTTCGCGTCCGACTACCGGAAGCTGCTTGAAGAGGATGAGAGCAAGGTCAAAGAGACGGTTAAGTGGAACGTTCGCGAGGGTCTGAAGCTTTCAGCGATGGACCTGGCGGATGCCGAGGTGAAGCGAACGAAGCTGCATGTGCGCGTGGCAGAGTTTTTCGAGAAGTACGACTTCCTGCTGTGCCCGGTCACGAGCGTGAACCCGTTCTCAATTGAGCAGGAATATGTGACCGAGATTAACGGCAGGGAGCTCGAAAACTACATCCAGTGGATGGCGACCTGCTACGCGATCACCGTCACCGGCCACCCGGCGATTTCGGTCCCGGCCGGTTTCACTGGCGACGGACTTCCGGTCGGGCTGCAGATTGTCGGCGGATATCGCCAGGAGCTGGCGGTGCTGCAGGTGGCAAAGGCGTTCGAGGAGGCGACGCAGTTCGGGCGAACACGGCCCGCGGTGGCTGTGGAAGGCGGATAGCCGAGTCGCAGGCGTCCGGCGCAAAGCTCGCGCGACAACGCGGCTGAGCTAACCTTAGTGGCCGCAGAATTCGGCTAACTTCACCTCGGCAACAGAACAGAAGGAACAGGACAGAAATGCCCAGACTCGCAGCCAACCTCTCGATGATGTTCAACGAGGTCGACTTCATGGAGCGCTTTGGCGCCGCAGCCGCGGCCGGCTTCAAAGGCGTCGAGTACCTGTTCCCGTACGATTTCCCGGCCGACCAGATCGGCGAGCAGCTCGACAAGCACGGGTTGCAGCAGGTGCTGTTCGACTTCCCCGCGGGTGATTTCAATGGCGGCGAGCGTGGGATCGCGATTCAGCCGGACCGCAGGGCCGAGTTCCAGGATGGTGTCGGGCAGGCCCTGGAGTATGCGAAGACGCTGAACTGCGAACGCCTGACCGTGCTGGCGGGGCTCGCGCCGCAGGGCACGTCGATAGACGAGCTGAACGAGACCCTCGTCGACAACCTGAAGTTTGCGGCCACCGAAGCGGCATCAAGCGGCGTCAACGTGCTACTGGAACCGCTCAACACCATCGACGCGCCCGGCTTCTTCGTGTTCCGCACAGATCACGCTCTATCGCTGATCGATGCGGCGGGCGCTCCTTCGAACCTGAGGCTGCAGTACGATGTCTACCACATGCAGATCATGGAGGGCGACCTGGTCCGGACGGTTGATGCGAACCTCGACCGCATCGGCCACTTCCAGATCGCCGACAACCCGGGGCGCAATGAGCCGGGAACGGGCGAGATCAACTACCCGAACGTGCTTCGCCACATCGATCAGACCACATACGACGGATGGGTTGGCTGCGAATACAAGCCGGCGGGCGACACGGTAACCGGCCTATCGTGGGCCAGCGAATATCTCGCCGTCTGATCAGGCAGAATCGCAATAGCCGGATGCCGACGCTCGATCTCGCTCGCATCCGGGAAACCGACAGGGTATCCTTTGCAGGTTGAGAAGCGGCCCGCCGCCCTCACCATGAGTCCGAGCCCAAAAACTTCCCCGTAGAAGGAGCTGCAGATGGTCACCGCCGCGGTGATTCTCTCGTTCATCGTCTCTATCGTCCTGGTGCTGGTCGCCATCTCGCAGATCGACGCCTAGACAGCCTCTCCTTCCGTAGCTTCGCGGCAGTCGGCCCGGGCCGTCCCTTTTCTCCCTCGCAATCCACGCCAGGCGGCCAGAAACGCAGATGCCAAGACTCGAAGCCAACCTGCAGTTCATGTTCAACGAGCTGAGCGTGCTCGAGCGTTACGACGCCGCTGCGCAGGCCGGCTTCAAGGGTGTCGAACTACAGAACCCCTACTCGATCCCCGCCGAGCAGATCGTCGACCGTCTTGAGCGGAACGACCTCAGGCATATCATCATCAACATGCCGATGACCGACCCGGACACAGGTCAGGGAAACGTGCCGCTGCGCCCAGACCGCACCGAGCTCTACAGGGAACGGGTTGCTCAGGGAGCTGAGTACGCGAAGGCGCTCGGTTGTCTTGGCGTGAATGTCGGCGTTGGAGCGTTGCCTGATGGAGTGTCGCCGGAAGAGGCGAGAGCCACGCTCGTGTCCAATCTTCGCTACTGCGCCGAGGAGCTGGAGAATGTCGGCGTGAAGGGGTTGATCGAGGCGATCAACACCCGTGATCAGCCTGGTTTCTTCATCCACACGACGGCGCAGGCTCGCGACCTGATCGAGGAGACGGGTCACGGCAACCTGTTCATCCAGTATGACTTCTACCACATGCAGATCATGGAGGGCGACCTGGCGCCGACGGTCAAGGAGAACCTCGACCTGATCGCCCATATGCAGCTTGCTGACACGCCCGGACGCCACGAGCCCGGCACCGGAGAGATCAACTACAACTTCCTGCTGCCGTACCTGGACGAGATCGGCTATCGCGGCTGGGTCGGCTGCGAGTACTACCCGGCTGGAGGCACCGTCGAAGGCCTTGGCTGGGCGAACGACTGGCTGAAGTGATCGACGGAGCCGCTCAGCTTTACGCCGATGTTTGAGGGCAGCGACATCGGCGCGATCGTCTTCGATCTCGACGGCACCCTTGTTGAGACCGAGCACCTCAAGGCGCAGGCGTACGCGGACATCATCGGCACGCTGACAGGCCGCGGCTCACCTGAACAGGCTGCGGTTGACCTATACCGGTCGATGGTCGGCGCCACCGACATGGTGATCTGCGAGGCAATGCTCCAACGGTTTCCGATCGAATCGTCGCTTGTTCCTGCAAAGGGCGAAACGTCCGTGGAGGCTCTTCACAGGCAGCGCATGGAGACCTATCGCCTGAGCTACGGCACACCTGGGAACCTGCGGTCCGCTGTCTACGACCACAACGTGGGGCTCCTGAAGCTGGCAGCTGATGAGCAACTCTCTGTCGGCGTGGCAACGATGTCATTTCGCGACGAGGCGCAGCGTGTGATCGGAGCGATCGGGCTGTCGGACCTTGTCGACGTGGTCGTCGGTGTCGATGACGTCGCCAATCCGAAGCCTGCGCCGGATGCGTTCCTGCTGGCGATGGAGCAGCTCGGGTCAGACCCGTCGCAGGCTTTGATCGTCGAGGATTCACCGCGTGGAGCGTATGCGGCGGCGGCCTCTGGAGCTCGATGGCTGTGCGTCGCCACCGAGTTCTCGACCGATGCGCTGCGGCAAGACCAGACACTCGACCCTGAGTGGATCGTCTGGGAGCCGTCGCGTCTCGAAGAGGTGTTGGCGCGTCGTCTGACAGCCTGAGACTGTTAACCTCAACCACGCGAATTCAACGCCATCTGTCGCTCAATGCTGCGTAGCGCATCTAATAACCGCGGCGACAGAGCCAGGCGCCGCTCAGAATCGGGAGAAGGTCATGCAGATTGGGATGGTCGGACTCGGCCGTATGGGCGGCAATATGACGAAGCGACTTCTGCGGGACGGCCACGAAGTCGTCGTCTTCGATCCCAATCCTGACGCGGTGAACGAGCTGATCGGCGAAGGCGCTTCCGGCTCCGGTTCACTTGATGAGCTTGCCAGCCAACTGAGCGCGCCGCGGACCATCTGGGTGATGGTTCCCGCAGGTGAGATCACCGAGAACACCGTTCGAAGCCTGGCGTCGATCCTGGACAGCGGCGACACCGTGATCGACGGTGGCAACTCCAACTACAAGGAGACGATCAGGCGCAGCGAGATGCTGGCTGAGCACGGCATCGACTACCTGGACTGCGGCACCAGCGGCGGCATCTGGGGGCTGGACAACGGCTACTGCCTGACGGTTGGCGGAAGCCGGGACGCGTACGACCGGAACCGGCCGATCTTCAGGACGCTCGCGCCTCCGGAGAACGATGGAGGTCTCTACGTCGGACCTTCCGGCTCGGGCCACTACGTGAAGATGATCCACAACGGCATCGAGTACGGCATGATGCAGGCGTATGCCGAGGGTTTTGAGCTACTGGCGGCGAAGAGCGAGTTCGGCCTGGACCTCGGGCCGATCGCAGAGAACTGGCGCTACGGCTCCGTCATCCGGTCATGGTTGCTGGACCTGACGGCTGACGAGTTCTCAGAAGACCCGAAGCTGGAGAAGCTGTCGTCGTACGTTGATGACTCGGGCGAGGGCCGGTGGACGGTGGACGCGTCCGTAGAACTTGCCGTCCCCGCGCCGGTCATTGCGCTGGCGCTGCAGATGCGGTTCAGGTCGAGGCAAGAGAACCCGCTCGGAGGCCGCGCGCTGGCGGCGATGCGGAACGCCTTCGGCGGGCACGCCGTTAGGAAGAGCGAAGGTGACTGATTCGGACCGGGATGAGCGGCTGACGGTGGTCATCTTCGGCGCTTCCGGAGACCTCACTCGCCGCAAGCTGGCGCCTGCCCTGTTCCACCTGCACCGGACAGGCGCGCTGCCACAGATGTGCCACTTCGTCGGCGTGGCTCGCTCTCAGATGAGCGACGAAGCATTTCGAGCCTCGCTGCTCGAAGGCGCGGAGGACGCCGCTGGTAACGACAGTTCGTGGACCGAGTTCGCGTCCCGGGTCACCTATGTCGCCGGCAGTTCCACAGACGACGACTCTCTCAGGCAGATCGACCAGACCGTATCCGACCACTGCGCGGGCGGCCGCGACAACCGGCTCTACTACCTGGCGCTTGCGCCGTCGCTCTACCCCGACACACTCGAAGCGCTCGGCAGGTGCGGGATGCTCGATGAGACCAGCGGCTTTCGCCGCGTGGTGATCGAGAAGCCGTTCGGTACGGACCTGGCGTCGGCTAAGGACCTGAACCAGGTCGTTCACTCGGTTGTGGACGAGTCGCAGGTTTTTCGCATCGACCACTACCTCGGCAAGGAGACGGTGCAGAACCTGCTGGTGTTCAGGTTCGCCAACACGATCTTCGAGCCGTTGTGGAACCGCAACTACGTCGATCATGTGCAGATATCGGTGCTTGAGAGCCTCGATACGGAAGGCCGCGCCGGATATTACGACCGGGCAGGCGTGCTGCGCGACATGATGCAGAGCCACCTGCTGCAACTCCTGGCGCTGGTTGCGATGGAGCCGCCTGCGAGTCCAGATGCCGACGCGCTGAGGAACGAGAAGGCTAAGGTGCTTCAGGCGGTCCGCAAGTACGGCATCGATGAGGCGGCTGAGAACTCTGTTCGTGGCCAGTACGCTGGTTACCGCGACGAGGACGGCGTCGCACAGTCGTCAGCCACAGCCACCTACGGCGCTATCAGACTGTTCGTAGACAACTGGCGCTGGCAGGGCGTGCCGTTCTTCCTGCGGTCCGGCAAGGCGCTGTCAGAAAAGACCTCGGAGATCGCGGTGCAGTTCAGACCGCCGCCTCACACCATCTTCGATAACGAAGAGCCCGGCATTACGCCCAACCTGCTCCAGATCGCCGTGCAGCCGCACGAAGGGGTGCATCTCACCTTCGAAAACAAGAAGCCGGGAACACGGATGGGCACAGCGCCTGAAAGCCTTGAGTACCACTTCCCTGAGGGGATAATCCGGGATGCATACGAGCGGCTACTGCTCGATGCGATCGAGGGTGATCAGTCACTCTTCACGCGCAGTGACGAGATCGAGATGTCGTGGCAGGTCATCGACCCGTTTGTCGAGTCGTGGCAGAAGTCGCTCAGGTCGCAGCTCTTCCCGTATGAGCGGGGCAGGGCGGGACCAGCGGCAGCTGATGAGTTCCTGGGCGAAGATCGAGCCTGGCGCATGCATGGAGCGGACGGCTCGTGAGCGCAGATGAGTTTCCCGACCCGCCGGACGTGGCCGGCTTGAACCCGCAACTGATGACGGCAGCCGAGCTGCAGTCACAACTGGAGAGTCTGTTCGACTGGCTGCAGCGGGTTGAAGCGCTACCGGCAAACAGTTCTGCTGCCCGTCCTGACGAGGAGAGCGTGGAGCGAATCAGGGACGCAGCGAACCTGTTGCTGTCGGAGCGAAGAGAGCGGCACTCGGACGAAAATGCGCCGCGTGGCGGTCAGGCGTAACGACTCTCGCCGAACGCTGACAGGACGACCCGCCTGGATATCGCGCCAACGAGCTTCCTGTCCTTCAGGACCGGGACCCAATCGACACGGCGGCTGAGCATCCGAGAAACCACGGAGAAGGCAGATTCGTGTGGAGCAACGGTCATCCGCGGGTGGGAGGCGAGCTGACCGGCGGTGGAAGGACCATCGTGCAGCACGTCGTTTGCTGTGACGACGCCGACCAGTGTGTCGTCGCCGTCTACGACCGGAACGGGATCGCCGTCGCTGGCCTCGACAGCCTTGCGTAGGGCGGAGACTGACTGGTCAGCGGAAACGGTGGACAGACCTGTGCTCATGATCTGCTGCACGCTGCTCAGAAACTGAATCTGTTCTGTCATATGCCAGTCCCGTGGGATCAGTTGGGGTGAGCAGTCCTGCGGCTGGTATTCGTCGGCCGCACAGGTGCTCGGAAAGACGGGCCATGTTAGGAAGCGAACTGCGCCGGTGGTGATACGGCGGGCTAAGACCAGCGATCCCTAAGAGTCGGCGCCCGGCTAGACGAACGGCCCGTGCGACTACATGCCGAGGCTGCGGGCGTACAGCTCCTGCTGCCGCTCCAGCGCCTGCCTGAGCACGGCCGTGGCTTCGGGGCGAGGCCGATAGGTTGCGCTCACCTCAGGCTCCAGGTCGTATATCGACCGGATCTCGCCGAGCGCGTGAAGCGCCAGCACGGCCGCACCCCGGCTCGTGCCCTGCCCTTCGGTGTTGACCACGACCGGCGCGTCCAGGGCGTCGGCCATCGTCTGCATCCACCACGTCGACCGGGTGAGCGCGCCTCCTGAGGAGACGAAGACGAGATCCTCAGGCCGCGACGGCAGCAGAAGCTCGGCGACCAGCGCGAATCTCAGGCTGACCGCCTCCATCATCGCCTGGACGATGTCCATGGCCGATGTCGAAGTCCTGACGCCTTCGAACACGCCTGTCGCACGGGTCGACCATCCAGTTGCGCGCTCACCCGCAAGGAATGGCAGCAGCGTCAGGCCATGCGCGTCCGGCAGTCGTCCTGCGAGCGCGGAGTCAAGTTCTTCAAGTGTCGGCAGCCTGAGCACGTCTTGCGCCCACTCCATCAGCAGTCCGCCCTCACTGAAGGCTCCACCCATGAGTGTTGCGTCCGTGCCGAGCCTGTATGCCCAGAGGCCGGACGGAACCGGTGGCGAATCCGCTGGAGTGAGGACGCGCATTGCGCTGGTAGTACCGACGGACAGCGCGACGCGGTTCGGACCGGTGCAGCCTGTCCCGACGTTCACTGCCGCGCCGTCGCCGACAGCGGGGAAGAACGGTGTTTCGGCGAGTAGCGGCCAGCGCGCACGAAACTCCGGGCATAGACCGCTGGCGGGCTCTGAGTACGCAGCAAGCCGCGGCAGGCTTGATGGAGTGAGGCCGATGTGGTCCAGCAGCTCTTCGTCCCAGCGGAGCTGATGCCGGTTGAGCATGCCGCTCCACGAGGCGATGGAGTAACTCGCTGCGACATCCTGTGTTCCGAACCAGCGCGTATGCAGATGAGTGGAGATATCCAGCCATCGGGCCACTCGCTTGAACAGTTCCGGCTCTGTCCGCTTTAGCCACCGAACGCGTCCCGGCACATACGACGTGTGCTGCATGGCGCCCGTGCGTTGGTGAACCGCGTCAGCGTCTAGCTCGCTTTTTAGCTGATCGACGTCGGATCCTGACCTCGTGTCGGCGTAGGTGTAGACCGGCGTCAGTGGTGTCCCGTCCCGATCAACCGCTAGGACTGTGGAGGCCATCGAGTCCATGGCCACCGCAGCTATCTCCAGCCGTCGTTCGGCGGCGATCTCCAACACGCGGTCGATCGCTAACTCGACTGCATCGACAATCCACTCAACCGGTTCTTCTGCGGTGCCGTCGTTCTCCACTATCTGCTCATGAGCCACAGCCACATCGGTTCCTTCGATCGCGCTCGCGGTGCGGTCGTACAGGCCAGCCTTGACCGCCGAAGTGCCGATGTCGATGGCTAGAACGATTGATGTTTCTGGATTAGGCATTGCTCGGTTTCAGTCCACGATGGCTAGGACTGGCATTTTGGACAGAAGTACGAAGTGCGCCCGCCGAACTTTCTCGTCTGCAGAGGCGTCGAGCAGTCGGGACAGGTAGCACTTTTCTTTCGTTGCAGGCGCATACGGTCGTCATACGCATCCACAACGTACGGACGGCCGCGCTCGTCCGGGTGATCGACGATGTACTTAAGAGCCTGCAAGAGGCTGGTGCGAACCGCCGCAAACAGGCTCTTAAGTCGTGCTTCAGAGATCCTGTCCGCCCGCCGCGCCGGATGAATGCCCGCCCGGTGCAGTGCTTCGTCGGCGTAGATGTTGCCGACCCCGGCGAGCACCGTCTGGTCCATCAAGACCGACTTAATCGGCGAGCGCTTGCGTTTGACGCGCCGCACGAACTCATCTGCGGTCAGTTCGGCGTCCAGCGCATCGGGTCCAACGTTCGGTAGCGCGTCCTCCGCCGACTCCTCGAACCTGACTCCTGCCCAACGCCGCGGGTCATCCAGTTCGATTCGCCGCTCATCGTCGAGGTAGAGCGTCACGCGGGCGTAGCGCATCGGCTCTTCTGTCGGGAACATCACAGCCAGCCGCCCGGTCATGCCCATGTGCATCCACAGCACACCGCGGTCGAGGCGAATCAACAGGTTCTTGCCGACCCTGCTGAAGCCTTCGATGCGCCTGCCGCGCAGACCAGAGAGACCGCCAAGGCCATCCTCGGTGTTCTCAATACCCGGCCAATCGGCGCTGATGTCAACGAAGGTTCGGCGAACAAGGTCCTGGCAGGCCAGGTAAAGGCGCAGCGACTCAACCTCGGGCAGCTCAGGCACTTGCCGCCCTCACTCCATATCGCCCCAGCGGACGCCGGTCTTGGTCTCAACGCTCAGCGGCACGTCCAGCTTCATGGCGGCGGGCATCAACTCGACCACCATCGCCTGCAGCTCCATCAACTCACCCGGCGCCGCCTCGAAAATCAACTCATCGTGGACCTGGATCAGCATGCGGGACCGCATCTTCTCGGCCCGCATCGCCTCGTCCAGGTTGATCATCGCGATCTTGACGATATCGGCGGCTGTGCCCTGGATCGGCATGTTGACGGCAACTCGCTCGGCTGCAGAGCGGTGCATGCCGTTGCGTGAGGTGATCTCGGGCAGATAGCGCCTGCGGCCGGTCACCGTCTCCGAGTAGCCGCGTTGCCGGGCAAGCTCCTTCGTGTCATCGATGTAGCCGCGCAGGCCGGGATACTTGCCGAAGTAGAGATCGATGAACTCCTGGCCCTGCTGCCGTGACAGGTCGGTCTGCCTCGCGACGCCGTGGGGACCGAGGCCGTAGATCACGCCGAAGTTGAGTATCTTGGCGATGCGTCGCTGGTCAGGCGTCACATCATCGTCGCCGTACATCGCCCGCGCCGTCGCGCTGTGAATGTCCTCGCCCTGCGTGAAGGCGTCGAGCAACCCAGGCTCCTTGGAAAGGTGGGCAAGGATCCGCAACTCGATCTGCGAGTAGTCGGCGGCCAGCAGCATCCAGCCATCGTCAGCGTCGGTTGTGAACGCAGACCGGACACGGCGGCCAAGTTCGGTGCGGACCGGGATGTTCTGCACGTTCGGGTCGGTGCTGGACAGCCGTCCGGTTGCGGAGCCGACCTGGTTGAAGCTTGTGTGGACCCGCTGCGTGCCCGGGTTGACGAGGACAGGCAACGCGTCGACATAGGTCGACTTGAGCTTGGTGAGCTCTCGATACTTCAGGACCGCCGCCACGAGTTCGTAGACTCTGTCGTCCAGGTTCGGCGTCTCCTGGATTCGTTCGAGAGCGTTGGCATCCATCGACCAGCCCGTCTTGGTGCGGCGGGTCTTTGGCGCTCCAAGCTCATCGATGAGGATCGCCGCAACCTGCTGGTTGGCGTTGAGGTTGAGCTCCCGCCCGCCGAGCACCGCTGAAGCGGCCTGCTTGATGTTCACCAGCTCTGTACCGAGCTCCTCGGACATCTCGGCCAGCATGCTGGTGTCGACCTTGAAGCCGTTCCGCTGCATCGAGACGATCACCGGCAGCAGCGGTATCTCGATCTCCTCGCTGACGTTGCGCGCGCCGTGATCGTCCAGCTGCGGCTCGAAAAACTCTCTCAGTCGCCAGGCGATGTCGGCGTCTGCACTGGCATACGGCGCCGCCTTCTCGATCGGCACCTCCGCCATCGTGATCTGCTTGCGACCGGTGCCGATGAGGTCGCTGATCGGCATCATCTCGATATGGAAGCAGTCGACCGATAGCTGCTTCAGGCCGATGGCCCGCCTGCCGCAGAGAGCAGCCGCGATCATCGAGTCGAAGTCAATGCCTCGCGGCGTGATGCCTGCTTCGTGCAGCACCATCATGTCGTAGTTGGCGTTGTGCGCCGTCTTCGGGATCTTCTCGTCCTCGAACATCGGCCGGAGAGTGGACAGCGCCTTTTCGAACGGGATCTGCTCGCCTTCGTTATGTCCGACTGGCACATACCAGGCGAGGCCAGCCTTGTTCGAGAAGGAGAGGCCGACGAGCGATGCGCGCATCGGGTCGGTGCCGGTGGTCTCGGTGTCGAACGCGAAGCCCTTTTTGGTCGAAAGGGTCTTCACCATCCCCTTCAGTTCGCTGAGGTCGGTCACGGTCCTGTAGTCGACATCCTCGGTCGCCGAAACGCCGGTCGCAGCCTCGTCTCCTGACGGCGAAGCTCCATTCGAGCCAACAGCGGCACCGAGACCGAGCTGGCTGCCTTCGGCTGGCGGTGACCACGGATCATCTGTTGAAGGATCCGGGATCTGCCGAAGCACAGAGCGGAACTCAAGGCCGCTCAGCACATCGACAACTTCGGAACGGTCGTACGTGGCGAACTCGGCATCGGAAAGGCTGAACTCTATCGGGACGTCGCGCACGATGGTTGTGAGCTTCAGGCCATCGAACGCCACCTGCTTGTTCTCTTCGAGCCTCGTCTGCACGCTCTTTGCGCCGCGTAGCTCGTCCTTCGGGATCTCCTGCACCTGTTCGATGTTCTCGTACACATCATCGAGGTGACCGAACTTCCTGAGCACGGTCCTTGCCGCTTTGGGTCCGACCTTCGGCACACCCGGGATGTTGTCCGAAGGGTCGCCTTCCAGCGCCTTGATCTCAGCCACGAACTCCGGTCCGAGGCCGTCGTAGCGCTCGATCACCGCATCCCGGTCGTAGATCCTGACGTCGCCGAAGCCTGAGTACATGAGGAGGCGTGTCTTGTCTGAAACCAGCTGCAGCTGATCGGCGTCACCGGTCAGGATCAGGCACTCGGCGCCCTCCTCTTCGGCCTTCCTGGCGATAGTGCCTACGAGGTCGTCGGCCTCGAAGCCGTCCTTCTTGTAGACGGGAATGCCGAACGCGCCG
>JANQEF010000312.1 GCA_028278465.1 Dehalococcoidia bacterium
GACAGCGGTGCTGGGGCGGAAATACTCGCGAAACTCCGGGACAACTGACGATGAAAGCGACACCGAGACGTCCGGGACCTCACGCCGCAGGATCTCGCCGACAGCGTCTTCGTGCGCCGGGTTGCGGTAGGCGTGTAGCAGGCAGACGGCGACCGACTCGACGCCTGATTCGCCGATCTTGCGCGCCACCTCGCGCACGGCGTTTTCGTCCAGCGGCGTGATCACCTCGCGCTTCGCGTTCAGGCGCTCGGGGACTTCGAAGCAGAGACGTCGCGGGACGAGAGGCGGGGGCTTTTCAAACTGCAGGTCGTAGAGCGACGGCCGGATCTGGCGGGCGATCTCCAGCATGTCGCGGAAGCCAGCGGTCGTGATGAAGGCGGTCGGCGCAGTCTTGCCCTCGATGATGGCGTTGGTGGCGACGGTGGTGGCGTGAACGACGTGGTCGACGGCCTCGGCGGTGACGCCGTTGCCGAGGAGCCTGCGGACTGCCGCGATGAAGCCGAGCGACGGGTCCTCAGGCGTTGAGAGGACCTTCGACGTGGTGACTTCGCCGCTCTCGGTGTCGATCAGTGTGCCATCTGTGAATGTGCCGCCGATGTCGACGCCAATGCGGTATTTGCCGCTGCTGGCTCCATTAGCCGAACTGTCCGTGGTCAACTGGAACTCCGTAGCTTCGCCGTTTCGGCCTCGTCGAGCTGCGCCCCGTCCGGCGTCACGGCCACGCGGTAGACGTCTTTGGCGCGCTGGCTGCTGATCTTGCCGTCAGACACATCGGAAAATACGAGCGCCGGATCGCGCCGCTCCGGCGGGCCGTAGCCACCGCCGCCGGGCGTCTGGAAGCTGACCGTGTCGCCGGGCTCCAGGTCCACGACGCACTTAGAGGTCAGCTCACGCCGCTCGCCGCCGTCGCGCTCCGGGTTCAGGATGTAGTACGCCTTGCGGCCGGGCTCGCCGCCGAACAGCCCGTGCGGACCCTCGTGGTCGCGGTCAGACAGCACCGTGAAGGTCGCCTCGAGGTCCGGAAAGTGATAGTCGCGCCGCATGCCGAGGCCGCCGCGGAACTCGCCCGGCCCTTCCGAGTCCTCGATCAGCGAGAGCCGCGACACCTGCATCGGAAAGTGAGTCTCGATCTCCTCGACGGGCGCGTTCTCAGTGTTCTGGCCGTGCTGCTGCACCGCGTCGGGCCCGTCCTTGTCGGACCGCGCTCCGTAGCCGCCCGCCAGCGCCTCGTAGTTACAGTGGTACTCGCCGGATTCGGGGTCGATCAGCCCGAAACCGGCCTGTGCCATCATCGCCTTGCAGCCCGCCGCCACGTCCGACGGCAGAGGCAACGACAGCGCCTTGAACATCAGGTCGTTCAGCCTCACCTGCGTCTCCCAGCCGCCGACGACCGGCGCGGGGTGCTGGCCGTTGACCACCGTGCCCTCGGGCGCGATGAGCTTGATGTGGCGATAGAAGCCGGCGTTCACGGGCAGGTCGGTGTCCATGATGGCGCGCAGTGTGTAGGCGCAGGCGGCGAATGTCATCGCGTAGCTGCTGTTGACCGGGGCGCGGCGCTGCGGGTCGCATCCCGTCATGTCGAACAGCACCTCGTCGTCGCTGATCGTGATCGACACCCTGAGGTTGACCACGTCCTGCGAGAAGCCATCGAAGTCGACGAAACCTTCGGCGGTGAAGTTGCCATTCGGGAGCCGGGCGATCCCGGCCGCTGTGCGGCGTGACGTGTACTCGATCACCTCGTCGATGTACCGTTCGAACTCTTCGACGCCGTAGCGGTCGTAGAGCTCGGCGAGCCGCTTCGCGCCGATGGCGTTGGCGGCGACCTGCGCCCGGAAGTCGCCGGACGTCACGCGCTTCGAGCGGATCTGGGCGAGGATCAGGCGGAAGATGTCGCCGTCGATCTCGCCGCGCCGCACCAGCTTCACGGGCGGGATGATGATCCCTTCCTGGAAGATTTCTCGAAACGGCCCGATGCTGGCTGGCGCGCCGCCGCCGACATCTACGTGGTGGGCGAGCGAGGCGACGAAGCCAACGAGCCTGCCGTCGTGATGAACAGGACCAAGGACAGTCGTGTCGTTCAGGTGGCTTCCGCCGCTGTACGGGTTGTTGACGACCAGCATGTCGCCGGGTTCGAGGTTTTCGACGCCGTAGGTCGTGACGGCCTGTGGTATCAGGCGCACGAAAGAGCCGAGGTGGACCGGCTGCGAGAAGGACTGCGCCACCGGCCTGAGGTCACGGTCGAAGAAGGCGCAGGAGAAGTCCTGGCGCGTCTTCACATTCGTCGAGTAGGCGCTGCGGCGCAGCGTCGCTGCCATCTCCTCGGATACCTGCACCATGCCGCTTCGCAGCACCTCGAAGCGAATCGGGTCGATAGGAGAGTTTTCCGGGGAGTCTGAGCGCGCCGGCAAGGCTTCTTCAACCGGATATTCGGTGGCGGGCGTAGAAAGTGGCCAAGATTCTAAACGCCGAGAGAGCGTTACGAAACTCGCCGGTTCTCCAGCAACCGGCTGGCTACGCCGCCTGGTCCAGCGCCCAGTCCGACCTGATGCTCAGCTCCGGCAGTGAGAGCGGCTTGACTATGTAGTCGGCGATGCCGAGCGACCGCGCCTTTTCGAGGTACTCAGGGCTGCCGTTCTCTGTGACGACCATCACCTTGATGTTCTCGGTCTTCGGGTGGGACTTCAGCACTCTGATCAACTCGAAGCCGTCGCCGTACTTCAGGTTGAGCTCGGTCATCACCAGTTTAGGCATGTACTTGCGGACGGTGAGCGCGCCCTGCAGTCCCGTCTCGGCCTCGATCACCTCGTGCCCGAGTTTGCTAAGCAGCCTGACGGTGTAGTTCCTCGCCTCGGCGTTGGGATCGACTACCAGCACGCTGGTCCCCGGCTCGACGTCGTACTCCTTCGGCCGGTTCAGGTAGCGCGCGGTGAGCTTCGAGTCTTTCGCCTGGTGGTCAGAGTCCTCGCCTTTGGCGTCGCCGGTTTCGGCGGCCGAATCGGTCACAGCCAGAGCCTCGTCCTCGTCGCCCTGCTGCTTCTCCTGCTCATTCCTCGATTCGAACCGCCTCAGCACGGCGGTCACGCGGGCCAGCACCTCTTCGAACTCAATTCCATGGACGATGTAGTCGTCTGCGCCGGCCTCAAACGCCTCGAGCCTGCTACCCATCTGGTCGGAGCCGGGATAGATGATGATCGGCACCGGCGAGAGCTCGCGGACCAGCCGGCACAGTTCTGGCACTTCGAAGCCGGGTGTGTCTGCGGAGAGCAGGAGAAGGTCGAAGCCGCCATCGGGGATCGCGGTGTAGGCGGCCAGTCCGTTCGACACGGCCGAGACGTCATAGCCGCGCTCGGTCAACGCTGCGCTGATGGCCAGCCGGGATTCGAACGAGCCGGCGGCGACCAGGATGTTTCGTTTGAGCAGGCTCTGCGGGCTGACCATTGGCGATCACTGACTATTCAGCATGTCGCTCATGCTGACGGATGATTCCGCCAGAAGAGCGCTCCCATCAGGTCCGGACCTGATGGCCCGCCCGCGATCGACTCACAGGCGCGGGCGCGGGTGGCTCTACATACACATTAACGTGCGTACGCGAGGGATTTTGTGTGATCTGGGTGTAATGCGGCGCGAACCCCGAGCTACTCTGCAACTTCGGCTGCTCCGCGGTCGCAGGAATCAGCTGTCTCTGAGGTCGTCGGTTCCGAGCGAGTCCAGCTCCAGCGAATGCGAGTCGACCGCGACCTTGTAGACAGACCGGGCGCGCTCGACGCTCACCTTGCCGTTGAGCACATCATCTGCCACCAGGTCCGGGTCGCGTTCGGTCGGCGCGCCGTATCCACCTCCGCCCGATGTCCGGTAGCTGATCACCTCGCCTGGCTGCAGGTCAACCGTCGTCTTCGAGCTGAGAATTCGCTCCTCACCGTCTGCGATCACGGCGTAGACGGACCTGCTGCCCGGTTCGACGCCGAAGAGGCCATGCGGTCCGGCGCGATCGCGGTCGGCGAGTACAGTGAACGTCACCGGCTGTGGGAAGCGGTAGTCACGGCGCAGCCCGAGGCCGCCGCGGAACCTTCCCGCGCCCTCCGAGTCCGGCACCAGCTCGTAGCGCGTTATCTCGACGGGATAGTTCGACTCCGTCTCCTCGATCGGTGCGTTCTCCGTGTTCTGGCCGTGCGTCTGCACCGCGTCCGGCCCGTCTGATGCGTGGCGAGCGCCGTAGCCTCCCGCCAGCGTCTCCAGGAAGCAGAAGTACTCGAGCGACGAATCGTGCCGGTCAGGATCGGTCATGCCGCCGAAGCCCGAGTGGCACTGCATCGACTTCGTACCTGCGCACACCGCCTCCGGAAGCGGCCCGGACAGCGCCTTGAAGATGAGGTCGTTGAGCCGCACGTGCGTCTCCCAGCCGCCAACGACGGGCGCCGGGTGGACGCAGTTGGTGACCGTGCCTTCGGGCGCGTCGACCTGTACGTAGCGGTAGAAACCGTCGTTCACCGGCAGGTCCTGGTCGATCAGCGCTCGAAGCGCGTAGGCGCACGCCGAGTAGGTCTGGGCGAATGTCGAGTTGACGGGCGCACGCCGTTGCCTGTCTGAGCCCGACGTGTCGAACCTGACTCCGTTGTCGTCGATGGTCACCCTGACCTTGAGCTTCACCACGTCTTCGGAGAAGCCGTCGTTGTCGACGAAGCCCTCGGCGGAGAACTCGCCGCGCGGCAGTTTCTGCAGCTCGGCAGCGGTGCGCCGCGCCGTGTACTCAATCAGCTCATCAACATAGAGGTCGAACTGCTCGAGGCCGTAGCGGTCAACGATCTGGCCGATGCGGGCTGCGCCGGTGCGGTTCGACGCGATCTGCGCCCGGAAGTCGCCGGCCGTCTCGCGCTTCGAACGGATCTGGGCGAGCACCAGGTCGAAGACGTCACGGTTGATCTCGCCTGCCTTGACGAGTTTGACCCGCGGGATGATGACGCCTTCCTGGAACACCTCGCGGAATGCGCCGACAGACGCCGGCGCGCCGCCGCCAACATCGACGTGATGGGCCAGGCAGGCGGTGTATCCGATCAGGCGGCCGTTGTAGTGGACCGGGCCGATGAGCGAGATGTCGTTCAGGTGCACGCCGCCGCCGTAGGGGTCGTTGGACAGGATCATGTCACCGGGGCCGAGGTTTTCCGGCCCGTATTCCCGGACGGCGAAGGGGACATGGCGCACGAAGGAGCCGAGGTGGACGGGTTGGGTGAAAGCCTGGGCGACGGCGCGCAGGTTGGCGTCGAAGAAGGCGCAGGAGAAGTCCTGACGCGTCTTGACGTTGGTGGAGTACGCGCTCCGCCTGAGCGCAGCGGCCATCTCCTCGGTCGCCTGCGTGAGCGAGCTGCGGATCACCTCGAACTTGATCGGGTCGATGGGGGTTGTGGCAGTGCCGGCGTTGTTCGGCCGCGAGTTGTGATCGGAGGTGGGCATCGTTGGTGATTTTAGCTGTGAGGTGAGGAGAGCCGCTTGCGACTCGCTCAGCCCGGCTTTCTGCCCAGTGCCCAGAACCACGGCAGCATGTACCAGGCGTCGGGATCTTTCCCCCACGCTTCCACTTCCTGAGCAACCTCCTCGATCTCCTCTGCAGATGCGAAACCTGCATCCACCGCCTGCTTAATGAAATCCGGATCGCGAAACCGCTCCGGCCATGTCGAGGCCTGTTGTTGCGGATCGGAATGCTGGAAGAAGCCGCCGATCTCGATGTCCTGGAATCCGGCCCGTCTGACCAGCTGCGGCTGGTCCGCAGCCATATCGGGGTGGCCGCCATTCGTCTCCCAGACCCTGTAGTAGAAATTCATCTTCGGGGGACCGAGTGGCGCGTCCAATGGGTGCGCGTGCCATGAAACAGCGCTACTTCCCACGGCTATCAACCCGCCCGGCTTAAGAACGCGGTACCACTCGCGCAGTGCATCTATCGGCTCCGGGATGTGCTCCAGGACTGCAAACGAGAAGACGACGTCGAACGTCTCGTCATCGAAGTCGAGGTCGAGCGCATCTCCCTGGAGGAACTCGACGTTCTCGACGTTGTCGTTCCTTGCGGTCTCCGTTGCGAGGTCCACGTAAGGCTGGCCGATCTCGACCCCTGTGACCTTGCCAGGCGAAACGGCCCGTGCCAGTCCAAGGGTGATCGTGCCAGGACCGGGACCGGCGTCGAGAACTCGATCTCCAGGTTTCAGGCGGGGCAGTAGCCAGCTTGCATGGCTTTCTGCTGTGCGGCGGTTCAACCCTGCGAGGGCCGGTAGTTTGTACCCGTGGGTGTACTGGACCTGGTCACTCGACATCTTCAACTCCAGATTGCTTTGGCCCGGTGGCAGGCCTGCGTATAGCAACATGGGCGCGTCTGGCGGGATTCTACCTGCAGGGCAGTGACATCACCTTCGCGCTTGACTGATGTCATTATGATGCTATGGTGATGTCATGAACCTGTCACCGTACGTCGAAGCCCTCCGGAAATCCTTGGACGCCGCGGCCGCACCCGGCGGCAAGGAGGTCACCGACGCCGCGGCGTTGCTGGCGCTGGCGATCGAACCTGCGGCGCGCCTCAGCCTGATCGAAGCGCTGACGGACGCCTCAGAGGAGATCACCGCAGCGCTCAGCGACGCCGCGGTCGAGACTCGCCTGCGCGGCCGCGAGGTCGAGTTCGTGGTCGACGAGGTATCGCACCCGCCGGTCACGCCCGCGCCCGCCGACCCGGAAGAGACCGAGTCGAGCGATGAGGTTGCCCGCATATCTCTTCGGCTGCCGGGGCCGCTGAAGCTGTCTATCGAGGCCGCAGCCGGCGCCGACGGCATATCTGTCAACGCATGGCTCGTGCGGGCCCTCGCCGCTGCGGTCGACCGTGGCTCATCGTGGCCCGGCGGCCGCCGAAAGAGAGGTCCGGGCAGACGCTTCACCGGCTTTGCCAGGGCCTGAACCGCAGACCGACACCCGTTCACGATCGACTTCAAGAAAGGACGAGAAGATGCCCGAATTCCAGTGTTCCGGACCGATAAGCGTCGAGGTGAGCGTGCCAACGGGCAGCGTGAAGATCACCGCCGAAGAGAGAGATTCGGCGCACGTCGAGGTAACGCCGTTTCGTGACAACAAGGGCTCGAGTGAGGCGGCCGAAGCGACGGTCGTGGAGTTCGGAGACGGGAAGCTGCTCATCGAGGTGCCGCGGGGGCGCAGCAAGTGGTGGTCGCGAGGCGACAACAGCGTCAAAGTAGAGGCGCGCGTGCCGCTGGAGAGCGATGTGCGGGTCGGCGTTGCGACCGCTGATGTGAAGTGCGTCGGCACTTACGGCCGCATGAATGCCAACTCGGCGTCTGCCAATGTCGTGATCGGCGATGTGATCGGAGATGCCGAGATCAACACCGCAAGCGGCGACATACAGGTCGGCGCGATTGGAGGCGGTCTGAAGGTGCACAGTGCCTCCGGGGATGTCGAGGTCGACAGCGTTGGGGGATCTCTTTCCACGAAGACCGCCAGCGGTGACATCAAGGTCGGCGCTGTGGGCGACGACATCGAAACGCACTCCAGTTCGGGCGATCTGCTGATCGGGAGCATTGGTAAGGGCGAGGTGCTTGCCAGGACCGTGTCCGGCGATGTGCGACTGCAGGTAGTGCAGGGCACAGGCGTCTGGCTCGACCTGAGCTCGCTCTCGGGCAATATCTCCAACTCGCTCGATTCGGATGACGGTGATGCTGAAGGCGATGGCGGTGCTGGCGAATCAGGCGATAGCTCCGTCGGATCCGGCGACGGTTCAGGAAGTAGCCCCGACCTGACCATCCACGCCCGCACCGTAAGCGGCGACATTCGCATCGACCGCGCAGCAGAGCCGGCAAGCGTTTAACCCGGCAAAGACCCACCAGAGCCTCAACCAGACCGACCTATCGCGCCACCCGGCCGGCGCGTCAGACCTTCCTTTGCCTTGAGGAGTAGCTGTGCGCTTCCGATTCACCGGCCTGTGGCTTCACTCGGAATTCAGAAAGCTCTGGGCTGGCCAGGCCTCCTCGCTATTCGCATCCCAGGTGATGTACATCGGGCTGCCGCTGCTGGCGGTGATCGTGCTCGAGGCGACGCCTCTGCAGATGGGGATCGTGGTCGCCCTGACCGGACTCCCGGCGCTGCTCGGCCTGTACATGGGATCGTGGGTGGACAGGCGGCGAAAGCGCCCGGTGCTCGTCATCGCCGACCTCGCAAGAGCGGTGCTCATGGCGATTGTGCCAGTCGCTCACCTGCTGGACGTGCTGACGATCGAGGTCGTGTACGTGGTGGCTTTCGGACTCGCTGCCATGACGATGCTGTTCCAGATCGGCTACCGGTCGCTGCTGCCCCTGCTGGTCGAGAGGTCGCAGCTGACCGAGGCGAACAGCAAGCTGGAACTCGCCACCTCGGGAGCGGGTGTGGGCGGTCCCGCCGGGGTGGGCGTGCTTGTCGAGTGGATCACGGCGCCGTTCACGTTCGTCGCGGGAGCGATTCTCTACTTCGTGTCGGCGCTGTTCTTCCTCGATATCAAGACTAAAGAGCCGGAACCGGAGCGGAACGGCGCCGACGGGGGCGGAATCGGCGAAGGGCTGAGGTACTTCTGGCAGCACAAGCCGCTGGTTGGAATCGTAGCGTCGTCGTTCCTGTTCGCAGTGTTCGGCACGGCGATCGAGGCGATGGCGGTGCTGTACATGATCAACGAACTGGGCCTCAGCCCCGGCGTTCTGGGAGTGATGATCACCATCGGCGGCACAGGTCTATTCCTGGGGTCTGTCGTTTCTTCGAAGTACGCGTCGAGGATCGGGATAGGACGTGCGACGACTTTTGGCCTTGTGTTGGTGGCGGTCGGCGAGTTCAGCATCCCGCTGGCGACCGGTCCACTGCCCGCTGTCATCGTGACGCTCGTGGCGGGCGCCATCGTCACGCAGGTTGGGATCGTCCTCTACAACGTCGGTGGAGTGAGCATCAGGCAGGCGACGGCACCGGACGAACTGCAGGCGCGGCTGACATCGATCTCGGTGGTTCTATCGAGGGTTGGAGTGCCGGTTGGCGGACTGCTCGGAGGCGTTCTGGGCGAGCTGATCGGCCTGCGTGAGACGCTGCTGGTCGCCGCTACGGGGATGCTAATGGCGTCCAGTTGCCTCGTCGTCTTCAAGACATGGCCGGTGCGATTGCAAGAGGCGGAAGCGGGAGCGGCGTGACGGGCAGGAGCTGCGTGATCCAGCCGATGCGTTACTGCGATGGCGCAGGCGTAGCAGTCGGAGGCGGTTCGAGTTCTCCTCTCTCAATCGCCTCTCGCACTTTTTGCCGCTCCTGTTCCCGAGCTTCGCGAGCGGTGCGATTCACGTCATCCCATACAGGGTCCGCCGGTCCAAGGCCCTGGTACATCGTCTCGATCACCGCGCCGGTGTCAGCGTCGACGAGCGCCTTGAAGTAGGGTGCACGGCCGGTTGGTGGGCATTGGTCCGCAGGCAACGCACCGCACGATCCTCCACCAACCGGGACGCTGGTCAGCTCGACCATCCATACCGGCCGGCTGCTGTAGTCCCGATATTCGCCACTCGAGGTGAGTGATCTGCCGGTGGCGAGCACGGTCTGCGCCCGGTTTTCCCTTCCGAGAATCTCCCTTACTTCATCGATGCTGCTTAGCTGTGGATTGTCGGCCATGAACGCGTCTATGACTGCGCTTACCGCCTCTTCCTGCGCCACGCCGGCACCAGGTATCTCAGCCTTTTGAGCGATGTAGTTCACTCCTTCCAATGTCATCGGCAGCTGGTCTTCCAGCGATTTGCGTTCGGAGATAGCAGACTGCTCAGCACGAAGGCCAACCAAAGATGCCGTTAGCGCGATAGCAGATGTCGCTGCAAAGAGCCCCAGCAGAGCCACCCTTTTTCTGTTTATGAGCAACATCAAATTGAACGCTCTAGCTGTCACACCGAGGATTCCAAATCCGAACACCACCATCAGTAGTGCTGCTTATGTTCACATCAACAACTGGCCGGAGCGGATGAGCACGTGGCACCCCGGTCTGATCAGAGCGACTGGCGATTGCGAAGCCTCGGGCGGATCACGCCCAGGCCGACGAGGGCGCCCAGGAAGGCGACTATTCCAACGCCGACGGCGATTGGAACCCACGTGGGGGTCCCTTCATCCGAACCTGGCCCGACGACTGGCGTGGGAAGCGGAGCTGTGACCGGCGTGGCCGTCGACTGCGGAGTAGGAGTTGGGACCGGAGAAGGTGACGGTTGTGCCGTCGGCTTTTCGGTCGGCTCGGGTGTCACCGTTGGCGACGGCGTGACGGTGCTGGTCGGAACGGGCGCGGTGGTTGGAGTTGGCGAGCTCGGTGGCCCGGTCGGCTGAGCGAATACCGGTGGAGTGCTGGTTGGCTGCGCTGCTTGCGCCGTGGGCGTCGCCTGGGCAGTCAGTGCGAGCAGCGTGAACTCAGAGAACCCTCCCGCGGCGCCGCTGAAGGTTGCCGTACAGACCCACTCTGGGCCATTCTGGGTGCAGGAAGCCGGTTCGCTGAAGACCTGTCCGTTGTCGCTCAGCTTCGTAATCACGATCGTCTTGCCTGCCTGCGTCATCGCACTGTGCCAGGCATCGCCGACCCGCATCGTCACCGTGTTGTCGCCAAGCTGATCGTTGTCCACTCCGCTCTTGTCGACCACAACCGAGTAGGCGACATCGTTCGACGGATCGCCGATGACCGCCGGGTCCAACGCTCCCTGAAGTGAGAAAGTCGTCGATACCACCTGCGTGGGGACAGTGGGGCTGAACTGCGCGGTTACGGTCGGCGACCCGGACACCGAAGTGAGTTCTACCGCGAACTGCACATTTGGGACGCCGACGTCGGCGGGCAACGCCGCCTGTTCGTCGGGCTCGATGGCCGGCGCGAACACGAGGCTCGCCTGCTGAAACTGGATGGCGATGCCGTCCGCTGCGCCTGTGATCTCCACCGGTCCGGATATCTGCAGTTCATCGCTGAGTCCGATGGTGGCGGTTCCGTTTCCACTGGAGTCGGCGCTTACCACCAGGTCATCGGAGTCTATTTCGAGCGGTCCGGTTGGCCCCTGACCTTCGTCCAGGCCGGTTGCTGCAATGATCGCGGTCACGCCCGATTCGCTGGTTCCTATTGACGGAACAGCGTCTGTGACCTCCACATCGTCGCCAAACGCCGCCTGCGCAGCGTCATTCAGATCAGGGTCGACCGGCAGCGGCGCAGCCGGGATGAACGGGCCGATGATCACGCTCTGTCCGTTGCCTGAGACGTTGATCGCCGAGATCTGGAACGAGTACTCGACGCCGTTTGTCAGCGCGGTAACTGTGTGCGACCTAACATCGGCGTCAACCGTCACAGCCTGGGCCGTGGCCAGGTTCAAGATCCTGTACCCGGTGACCGGCGCTCCGCCGTCGGTATCAGGCGCATCCCAGCTGATAACTATTGAGCCGTCGCCGGGTTCTGCCTGCACGTTTTGCGGCGCAGATGGCGTGGATGGAGCCGGCGTGGACGTCGGTTGAGGCGGCGGCGGCGCTCCTCCGCCACCACCACCTCCGCCTCCGCCACCGGACGACGGCGTAGCGGTCGGCGTCGGAGTCGGGGTTGGCGGCACACCGACGGTGATGACGTCGCTTGGTGGATTCACGCCCGACTTGTCTTCGGGGTCCTCCCAGAACTCGCCCGAGATAGGGAACGTGTCTCCCTCCTGGGCGGTTGCCGGCACTCGGACGACGTACTCGAAAGACTCGGACCCGAGAACGATGAAGATGCCGTCGACGAAGTTGTCGGCTGTATTGGATACGAGCTCGAGATCCCCGATGCCCTCCTGGACCGCGTAGAACAGCGAGATGTTGGCAGGTGAAAGAGTGACTGTTACCTCTTCGCCTGCAGACGCAAGGTTGCTGCTCAGCGCCCGGTCCACGGCAGGGATTGGATCGCCGACAGTGATCGTCGTGGTTGCTGGAGAGGTCTCTCGCCTGATCTCCGGGTCTTCCCAGAACTCACCGGAGATCGAGAAGGTGTCGCCTGGCTGGGCCGAAAACGGAACACGGACCACGTAGTCGAACGCGCTGCCGCTGAGCATCACGAAGACACCCTCGGCCAGGTTGTCGGCGGTGTGCGAAACCAGGTCCAACTCCCCGAGACTTTCCTCGACGGCGTAGAAGAGATCGACGTTCGTAGGCTGAACGGTGATCGTCACCTCTTCACCCGGCTGTACCGTGCTGTTGCTGACAGCGCGGTCAACGGTCACATCGGGGTCGAAGACGGCGACTTCGACGTCCTTCTCTACGACACCTGACAAGGCGCCTGAATCCTGGGTCACCCTCACCCGCAGCACTGCAACGCCTGGCGAAGCGCCGGTGACCGTCACGGTGGGCCCCGTGATAGTTCCGGATAGCAAGATGCTCGTTCCACTCACAACACTCCAGTGGAACGAAACGCCAGGAAGGCCTTCGTTTACCTGTCCCGCAGCATCGATGGGATGGACGGTGAACGAGGTGAGATCACCTACGGGCATCTGCATATCCAGCGGAGATATTTCCGCATCGTCAAGTACTTCGGAAGGCGACGGAGTGGGTGGGAGCGTTCCAGTAGTGTCGGCGTTGGTCGGGTCCGCCCAGAGGCCGGTGCTCAGGGTCACCAGCACCGATGCGAACGCCACTGCGATCACCGCGATCTTCCAGTTCGCACCGCTGCGTCGGTACACGTGCCTCCACGAGCCGAACAGCGGCGCGTCAACCCGCGACCTCGCTGCTAAACCTCGCGCCTTTGTGAGTAACCAGAGCATGACTGAGGGATCTTCTTCGCCGGCTACTGGGACGAACAGGTGAGGGCGCTGCCCAGCAGGTAGAAGGTGACGATCTGGACCGCGTCGTCACGGGTCAACAGCTCTCCGAACGGCCCGACGCGGGCCAGGAAGAAATCAGTGACAGCTTCGATGGCTTCCGTGCGGCTGATGAACCCGTTGAAATCGGCGTCATAGGCGTCGGCCGGGCAGTTGAAGCCGAAGAGCACTTCGAATGTCGGCGGAGACTCGGGAACGCCGGTCACGAAGCCGGAAGCCGCCACCTGTGTAGGCGCAGAGCCGTCCAGCCTCAGGTTGAGCGTTGGCGTCCCCGCTTCCAGCCTCACCAGCTCGAAGCTGGCCACGTCACCTGTCCTGGACACCGCGCCGCCAGGAATCGAGCAGGTGAAGTAGGAGCTCAGGTCGTCAGCCTCACGGGTGATAGCTGATGCGGTTCCGCCATCGAACGCGCCGATGCACTGCGGGTTCTGCATGAAGAACATCTCGTCGTCGAACGCGAAGTTGATCTGCAGCTCGTCGGGCGTGATCGCGCCAAGGTCGTCGACACTGACGGTCACGGTGGTGGCTACATCGGCGCGCACAGTACTCGCGGCCGGTGACAGGCTGAAGCCCAGGAGGTTGGTCGAGTCAACGGTGAAGGTGAGCGTGGTGTCGACGGGCCTGAGGTTTCCAGCAGCATCGGCGATCGAGAGCGCAGGGATCGAGAAGGTGTGATCACCGTCGGCAAGCGGCGTTGTGAGCGTGACCGAGAGGACGCGATCGTCCTGCACGGGTGCGAAGGTGTCGGTCATCAGCACGCCATCGATGAACGCCTCGGAGATCGTGATGGAAGACTGTTCTCCAGTCAGTGCGAAGTTCAGTGTCAGCGTGGGTTTGCTCGAAAGCACTGTAGTGGCGTCGCCGGGTCCCACTGTGATCATCGGTGTTGCGACCGATCTGTCCACCCTGAAGGTGGGCGTATTGCTGGTGCCGACTACTGATCTGTTGGCTGACAGATCTATCCCGATCACTTTGACGGCTCGAAGGCCGTCGAGAGTCGCGCCCGGAGCGGTGTAGGTGGCGACCCAACTGTTCACCCCGCTGGAAACCGCAACCGGTGTCACTTCCGTGAATGGATCGTTGACCCGGAATACCTCGACGAACGGGGCGCCGCTCAGTGGCTCGTCACTGGTGATCTCAAGGGTCATCTGAGAGTTGGTCAGACCGCCGGGTCCTTCGTCACCAGTGCCGGTGCCCGAGCCTCCGGATGTCGTGAGCGTAATGAGCGGGCCGATACCGTCCACGACCACGGTTGTTCCGACCGATATAGCGTTTCCTGCGAGATCGGAAACTATGCCCTGCAACTCCACGGATGGCGTTTCGTCAGAGGCGAAATCGACGGATGGATCGATCTCCAGGTATACGACGCTCCTGGCTGCGCTGCTTAGCGGCTTGACTAGCTGGAACAGGTCCGGGTCGTTGTCCACTGTCGCCTTGATCGGTGTGGCCTGAACGCCAGAGTCGAAGGTCACAAGGAAGTCGGAGGCATCGACAAAGCTGGCCATGAGCTGATCGTTGAACGCGACCCTGATCGAGTTGCGGTCTTCCACTTCCAGACCGCCAACTAGGCCCAGGCCTGTCCTGTGATCGGTGAACGTAGACGTGAACGTTGGGACGACTTTGTCGATCTTCACGGTCGGCAGTTGGATGCCGTTAGTCGAGGGGTCTACGTCGGAGATTCCAAGGTTTCCGGCCAGGTCCGAAGCCACGATGACCCAGTCGATGATGTGGTCCGGAACGGTCGTACCGGGCGGGAGATCAAAACTCGGCGCGGTCGAAAATGCGAACGTGAGATCACCGTCCAGCGCACCCGCCGTGGAAACTCCGAGGTCGGTAGCGAAATTGGTAAGCACCCCGGTGTCCGGGTTGATTACCAATGCGGCGTTGGTCGGATCGTCAGAACCGTCGAATGCAACGGTTATTTCGCCTATATCGATACCTGCTCCAGTGTCGTCGATAGTCCCGCTAAAGGTGGGCCGCTGGTTCTGGGTGGTTGATCCTGAGGCCGGGCTCGTGATCGTGCTGTGAGGCGGCGAAGTGTCGACCAGCACGGAGGTCGAACGCGTTACTCCGTCTGAATCCTCGTATTCGATCACCACCGGGCCCGCGGTTGTCCGGATGAAGCCGGCTGTCGCCGGATCAGGCGCCGAGGTGAGATCAGGGATCAGGCCGTTGGCGGTGACTCCACCAAACGGCTGAAGCCGTACGAAACCCTCGAAGCGTCCGCTGTCAATTCCCGTCTCCTGAGCGAGGACAGTGACACCGACAGGCTCCAGATCGCTCTTGATGCGTACTGTTGCAACGTCAACAGAGCTCGTCTCGTACTCGATGTAGTTGATATGGAAAGGGCCGGCTACGCTGACGAACAAGACGACGAACGGGTCGTCGTCGTGGCTGCCTGCAAAGAAGTTGGTGATAGTGAGTTCGGTGTCAAGAAGATTTGTTGCGCCGCCGTCTGTGCTTATCACCATGCTCGCCTGAACATCGGTAAGTGAGCCGGCGATCAGAGTGTCTGCCAGGCCGGTGAGCCGTATTAGGGCGCTACTCCCAGGGACGCCGGTGATCGTGTCGTCGCCGTCGCCGCCTGAGCTGACCGTGATATTCGCCGAGTCGGTCACGACTGTCTGTACGAGTGAGGTCCTGCCACCATCGACCACGACCACTCGCACAAGATCAGAGTCGGGCTGAATTAGCCGGCCGAAGTCCGGATATGTCGAATAGACATCAGGGAACGTAGTGTAGGAGAAAGGAGGGTTGGTTTCGTCGGTGACCTTCGACCATTCGTTTGCGACGAAGATCGATCCGGTTGCAGCCGACGCAGTGTTGAGGAGACCGGCGAATACGGCGGCGAAAAGTAGTGCCACCAGGCCGATGCCGATAGACCGGTTCCGAGTGAACATCGACCACAGCCTCCGCTTTATTGCAGGCGCCGGCATTGTCAGAGCCTGAGACCGCGCGCTCTTTTCCCTAGGGCGGCGATTTTGGGTCGGGGATGTTAACAGATTCGTTGTTTAGATCGACGAAATTGTGTTTGAAAGTTATGAACGATCAGATCGAAGTCGTGACCATTTTGAGGCTTGAGGATAGTCAAAGCGCCCAGATCAGTGGCCGAGGAAGCGATGAGGGCTTGGGTTCGGCGCGACTTTCGTGCGTGTTGTGGGTAGACCGTCAAAATCTTGTCTGCACACAGTTAGTACGACTTAGATTTACGCAGCCGTCTCCGATGGCAAACGACAGCATGCGCATTGGGTGGCGCAAAGACCATGCTCGAGCGATGAGTGCGGATTCTGCGGTGTGGAGCGAGGCCGTTGTGCGCAGTAAAGACTGGGCCGCCCCGGTCTTCCTGTGAAGATGTGCGCAGAGTCACGACGCGGACGGATAGGCACGTTCGCGCCGGTAGCCCGCCCGTGAGACGCCGTGAGAAACAGGGATTTGGCTGCCCTTGGACTCGTCGCATGACACGCCGATCTGCTCAACCAGATGGCTGGCATGGTGGATCCGGAGGAGCCCCGATTCAAACCGGGTTCCCTTCTTTGGACTGATAGAAACCACCGGTGCACCAACGCGTAAATCAGGACACCGCTACGACCGTCGTGGTATCACGATTTGCTCGCCTGCATGCCTTGATGCAGCGGGTAGTCGCCGCGGCTTGCGCTACAGGCCGCAGTGCTCCAGCAGCGCTGCGTCCGATGTGATCTCCGTAGTCGGGCCATCCGCAACCACCTTTCCCCCTGACATGATGACCGTCCGCGGGAGAACCGCCTTCGCAAGCTCGATATCGTGAGTGGCGACCAGCAGCGTCTGTGGAAGTCTCTGAAGCAGCGCGATCAGTCCACGCCGTGCCCGCGGGTCGAGGCCGGCAGAAGGTTCGTCAGCCACGATGATCTCCGGCTGCATCGAAAGCACAGTTGCGATCGCCGCCCGGCGCTTCTCGCCTCCGCTCAGGTGGTACGGCGCCCGGTCCTCGAACCCGGACAGGCCGACATCCTCAAGCGCTGCTTTCGTGCGCTTGCCGACCTCCTGTGCGTCGAGGCCCATGTGCACAGGCCCGAACGACACGTCTTCGCCGACCGTGTTCGAGAAGAGCTGGTCGTCCGAGTCCTGGAACACCAGCCCAACGTGAGCCCTGATTCGCTTCATTAGCTTCTTGTTGCCGTGGTCCACCGCCTGGCCCATCACCTCCACCTTGCCTTCTCCCTGAAGCAGTCCGTTCAGGTGCAGCATCAGTGTCGACTTGCCAGCGCCATTCGGGCCAAGCAGCGCAACCTTTTCCCCTGCGGAGACCGAGAGGTCCACTCCATCGAGAGCGGGCCGGTCTGCGGCTCCGTTCAAGTACGTGTAGCGGAGGCCTGCGACCTGTATCGCGGGTGGGGCAGTCGCCAGTGAGGTGCTCATCAGATCAGCCTCGCCATCGTTGCGGCCGCGGCAATCGCAACGAGAATCGCGGCTGCTAAGGCGGTCTCCATTCGACCCACCGACAACTGCCCCGGAGCGAACATCGCCCCGTCGTAGCCACGCGCCAGCATCGCCATGTAGACACGTTCACTGCGATCGAAGGTGCGGACGAACAGCGATCCGGCCATCTGCCCGGTAACACGGGCCCGCCAGCGAACGCTGCCTCCAGAGCGGGCTCCATCTGTGGTGGCAGAGCGCGCTCGCCTTGCCACGATCATCCGCTGCGCCTCGCCTATCAACAGGAACAGGTAGCGGTACATCATGGCGACTACGGCCAGCAGCAGCTCCGGCACGCGGAACCAGCGTAGTGCGGCGACTATGTCCATGAACCGGGTTGTCGCCGATAGCAGCACCGCCGCCGTGACGGCGATCCATGACTTCAGCGTGATAGTTGCCACGAACTCGAGCCCTTCGCGAGTTGACGTCAACGTGATGAAGCCGGCGTTCCAGGCCGCCAGCGGCTCTCCACCGCGAGTGAACACGGACGGCGCCGCGATCAACACGAAGGGAAGGGCGATGAAGGTCCGGCGCAGGATCTTGCCCGGCGATATGCCGGTGCTCAGCACGGTGACCCAGGCGACTGCCAGGAACCCGGCGACGAATAGCCAACTGGCCGTCGGCAGCGTGGTCAGCGCGACGATGAAGAGTACAGCCAGGCCGGTCTTGATCCGGGGGTCTGCGCTGTGGACTGCGCTTGAGCCGGGGATGTAACGGTCAAGTGCGGCTGTTCCGGCGGCCACGTCAGCCCGAAGCCTGTCCGGTCGCAGCCTTGCCCGCGTTGCGGCGATGAATGAGGTACGCGCTTCCGGCAACGACGACCATCATCACCGTCACACCGATCCATCCAGCCAGGATGGTGGCAACGGTCTCGTTCTCAATCCCGGGAAAGACATAGTCGGCGATTATCGAATAGGGCGCGTCGTTGCCCTCCTCGATGAAGCCTTTGTCCTCAGCTACACGCTCCAGGCCGTCGGGGTCAGGCGATGCGAGCGGCGCGATGAGCACGAGCGCCATGGCGACCAGGTATCCGGCGATCCACCACTTGAATTTCATCTGACCACGGCCTCCGGGACGACTCTGCCGATGCTGAACAGCTCTCTACGGGAGTTGTAGACGACGGTCAGCGCAGCGGCTGTGATGAGCGCTTCGCCGAGGCCGATCAGCGCATGGACGCCGAGCATCGCCGGTGCGGCCACTGAGAACGGCGATGTGCCGGAGAGGCTCAGCTGCACCGTAGCTGCAAGCGCTCCTGACTCAACCGATAGCCACGCAGCAACTCCAGCAAGCCCGATGAGTGAACCGCGGGAGCGGACGAATGGCCGGCCGGCGCGGAATACTGCGTATGCCACGAACACCGGGATCACCGCCATGTTGAGCATGTTCGCGCCCATCACCACGAGCCCACCGTCCTGAAACATCAGCGCCTGAAACGAGACCACGGCAACCATCACGATCAACGCTGCAGCCGGCCCAAGCACGATGGCTGCGAGCGCCGCGCCAATCAGGTGGCCGGAAGTACCCGCAGCAACGGGGAAGTTGAACATCTGGGCGGCAAAGATGAACGCTGCGAACACGCCAAGAGCGGGGACCATGCGCTCATTGAGCTGCCGGCCCGCAACCCGCAGCGCGGCGAAGATGAAGACGGCGGCAACTCCCCACGATACCGACGATACGGCGATGCTGAAGAAGCCGTCCGGAGCATGGAGTGGTCGTACACCTGTCGCCCGGAACAGGTCCCAGTAGGTCCTCATCATTCTGCTTTCCG
>JANQEF010000070.1 GCA_028278465.1 Dehalococcoidia bacterium
TGTCAGCCCGCACAGCCTGCGCCACACCAATGCTACCTGACTCACCCCTCGCCGGCTTCCCAAGAAAACAGGCCGCCGACTTCCTCAGCATGACGCTCACCACCTTCGACCGGGTCTACTCCCACCACCACCCGGACTGCATGGACCGGGTGGTGGCCGCGCTGGACTAGCGGGAGGAAAGCCAGATGGCCGATATCGTCATCTATTGCACAGCAGAGAGCCGCCAGCTCGCGAGGGCCCTCGCCGCAGAAGTGCCGTTTGAAGTTTTGATTAGGGATTGCGAGCCGCCGCTGTTTGGCATGCTTCGATCCGCGACCCGAATCGACAGGGACTTCCGGAAAATGGCTGTAGAGCAAGGTCTCGAGTTCCACCTCCATGCCGCCACGTTGCTGGTCGCCCTTGGCTCGGAACCCGGAGACCCCAGCTCTCATGCATTTGAGATGATGACAGTTTTCGAGAGCGCACCAGAGGAAGACGGCACTATCCTCTTCAAGAGAATATCGCCCGTATTTCCCCCGTCTTCGAAAGGCAGAGTTGTTGGCGCCGACCCTTTGTCCGAGAAGACTCGTACCGTAAGGGTCGCACTCAACACTCTGCGTAGGGACCTACTAGACGCTCGGATGAGTGACGCTGCGAGGCCCTTTGCTCGACGCGCTGAACCTCCAGATGACAGACACTCAAGAGAGGACAGAGCGGTCGTCGATGACACGCCTCGTCGCAAGCCAACTGCCGCACGGGAGTATGCGGCACCCGCGACTCTTCCTGACCCTGACGTTCAGTACCGCTACCACCGCACGGAGGCCCCCTCGCCGCGTGCCACGCGCCCTCCAGCAAGAGTCATCGGCTTCAGATGGCTCCCCCTTCTAGTCGTCGTCGCGCTGCTAGCGCTGATCGTCGCGGCCCTCGTCTGGCAGCGGACCGGCAGCGACGAGCAGACGAGCCTGATGCACCCGCCAGCGAGCGCCGCGCGCCCTGCTCTGACCTGACGCCGATGACATGCTTCAGCGGCTGATCCGCTTCGTCCACGAGTACGCGCCGGACGCCGTCCTGGTCCTAGCCGCGATCGCCATCTTCGTCGCGATCCCCCAACTCTTCGGCGGCTGGTTCGACGACAACAAGGCCCAGAAGTCGATCGACTTGGCGCTCAAGTTGCTCGCGACGGTGATCGCTGTGGCCGCATCGATTGCCAGCTACCGGCGCTTCTTCCGCGGCCGGGTCTTCGCGCCGCGCCTCCGGCTGAGCCTGCGGAGCCACGCGGTCCGCGCGCTTGTCGACGGCACCGTCCTGCACGCGGTCGACGTCGAAGCCGAAAACGTCGGCGGCGTCACCGTCTGGACACCAGCGCTGATGCTCAAGGTCCTGCACCTGGACCGGGACGAGGACTGCACGAAGACCGGGGTTACATCCGAGGGGATCGAGCAACCTCTTCGCTCCGGCGGCCTCGAGGGCATTGAGCCCGGGGAACTCGTCGTCTACCACTACAGGTGCTGCGTTCCGGCCGATGTCGAGGCCTTCCGGATCATCGTCGAGCTCTCGGTCGACCGGCGCGACGCCTGGCACCGCTGCATCACGGTGGCCAACACGGCACCGACCGGCGCCAACCATTGAGCCGACGAGCTGACACCCCGCCTTCACCCCCGTTAACCTTCCGCTGCGCCCTGTCGAGAGGCGCATCAGGCATCGCCGAACATGAACAAGGCGTCGATGAAACTCGGAACCGAGCGCGAACGCGGTCCCTGGCCAGTCTTCACACGGCGGGGGTCGCTGGTTCAATCCCAGCCGCGCCCACCATCCGCCTTCGCCAAGGCTTCGGCGGGATTGGATCATCACCTTCAGGGAAGG
>JANQEF010000116.1 GCA_028278465.1 Dehalococcoidia bacterium
GTCTGGAAAAGCAGCGGCGTCACGCGCCCACTACGATGGGTTAATGGTTACGGAAACCACCGAGCAATCAGTGATCGAAGGAGTGCTGCGCTTCGTCGATGAGCACATCGACGGCGACCTCACCGTGGCGTCCATCGCCACCGCGCTCAGCTTCTCCGAACGTCACCTGCAGCGGATCTTCAAGGCCGAAACCGGAGAGCCGCTGGCGAGCTATGTTCGCCGACGCCGCATGGAGCGCGCCGCGCACCTTCTTCGCCGGACCGACAGCTCAGTTTTCGCCGTGGCCGAGCAGGTCGGCTACACCTCGCACTCCGGCTTCACCCGCGCCTTCAGCTCGCACTTCTCGGTCACTCCGTCCACCAGGCCGCGGATCGCCGCCGAACTGGAGCAGATCACCAACTCGATAGTCACGAATACTGTCCACTGCGGGCCGAACACGCCGTTCACCCGGCTCAGCGCCGGCATGGCGGCAACGGGAGGAACGGTCGATGCGCGTCCTGGTAGTTGGCGGAACGCTGTTTATGGGGCTGGCCGCGGTCCATCGGCTGGTCGAGCAGGGGCACACGGTGACCGTGTTTCATCGTGGCAGCAGGTGCGAGCTGGTGCCGTCGGAGGTCGCCCACGTTCATGGCGATAGCCGTGAGCTGACGAAGTATCGATCCGAGATCGCCAGCTTCTCGCCGGACGCCGTGCTCGACATGGCGCTCAACAAAGGTTCCGACGCCGGCGAACTGGTTCGAGCGCTGGACGGTCTGACCGAACGGCTACTGGCCATCAGCAGCGCCAATGTTTACCGCTCGTACGGACTGCTACATGGCTGGGAGAGCGCGGACGAGCCGTACCTCGACGCCGATTCAGAGTCGGGGCCGCTCCGCACCTTCCACATTCCTGACGACATGGAGCACGATGAGAAGATCGATGTCGAGCGCGAGGTGATGGGCGCAAAGCATCTGAAGACCACCGTCCTCAGGCTGCCCGCTGTCCACGGTCGAAACGATCCACTTCACCGCGGCTACGAGTACCTGTGGAAGATGGACGCCGGCCGGCCGCACATCGTGATGAACGACGTGTCCGGCGCCTGGCGCTGGTCTCGGGGATACGTCGACAACATGGTCGACGCGTTCCTGTTGACGCTGGAGAACGATTCGTCGGCTGGCCACATCTTCAATGTCTGCGATCCGACAGCGATGACTCAGGCCGAGTGGGTGACTGCGATCGGCGAGGCGGCGGGCTGGTCCGGCGAGGTGATCACGGCTCCCGCGGCGCCCACCTCTTCGGACAGCGACTACCGGCACCACTTCGTGATGGATTCGACGGCAATCAGACGTGACCTCGGGTATCGGGAGAGTGTCGAGACGGCAGAGTGGATTCGCAGGACGGTCGCGTGGCTGCGGTCGAGCCCTCCGGATCCCGAGCGGCGAGAGGCTATCCGCTCAACCGGGCTGAGCTTCGAGGAAGAGGACCGGATCGCAGAGGAGTATCACAGGAGTCGATAGGCGGCTGGCGCGAAGTGACGGACGGACCGGCCGCGGCACGCGACCTCTTAGCAACCCGCGGCCAGCGTCTGGCGCTCTCCTACAACAGCAAACGCACCTGCATTCACACCAGGAACTCCTGCGTATCGTAGTTCCACCTCCAGTCCTCACCCGGCTCGATCGACCGCACGAACGCGTGGCCTGTCTCTTCGAAGTGCTTCGTGGCATGCGTCATCGGTGACGAGTCGCAGCAGCCGATCTTGCCGCACACCAGGCACATCCGCAGGTGCACCCACTGCCCGCCCATCTTCACGCACTCTTCGCAGCCCTTCCCAAAGGCCGCCCGCGCTTGCTCTTCGGTGACTTCGAGTAGCTGTGACATGTTGTCTCTCCGTGGTGTCGCGGACTTGGGTCGCCTTCTTCGTGCTCGTCGGCAGGCGTTCCTGGTGCGGCGTTGTCACTCGCCCATCTGGTGCTTGAAGCCGATGTACCAGTGGGTGCCGTCGCAGAACGGCTTGTTCCGAGAGCCTCCGCACCGGCACAGCGTCTGCCGTTCACGGAGGTCATACGGCTCGCCATCGCCCGAGACCACCTGCACGCCGCGGGTGTGGTACGGAGCATCGACAGCCACTGTGACCTTTGGCCCCTGCGACTCCTCCTCGGGCTCGCCGTCCTCGGCCCGGGTGTAGCTCAGCGCTCCGGACGGACAGGTCTTGACGACGTCGATGATCTGCTGAGCCGTGGCGCCCTTCGCATCAATCCACGGCTCGGTGCCCATCTTGAAAACCGACGCCAGGTTGTCTGTGCAGTTGCCGGCGTGGGCGCAGCGGCTGCGGTCGTCGTAGATCGTTACGCCGTCGCCTACGTAGGTGTCGCGCCGTTCAGCGGCCGTGTCCTTGCTGGCGAACTCCTGGCCGTTGAAGTTGTTCTTGTTGTGGGTGCCGTCGCAGAACGGCTTGTTGCTCGAACCGCCGCAGCGGCACATGTAGTAGACGCCGGTGGCAGGGATCGGATTCCCTTCGTGATCGAAGATCGGTATGCCTTCTTCGACTTCGTAGGGGCCGCCGTTGGTGACGGTGATCTTCGCGGGCGATGAATCGGTCATGGACGGCCTCCCTGGAGCGCTGAGGGCAGACGAAACGTGTGGCCAGATCATCGAAGGCCACGGTGAGACGACGAGAGTCAAGCTTAGAGCAATATCATTGCAGTAACAACTATCTGTGAGGGGCACCAGCGTAGGCGACATGCCTGCAGATAGCAATCGCAAACACAAGACGGTTGCACGCGGCCAATCCGCAGCCCAACCCGGCCGACAAACATCGCGGCCGGCAAAAGGCGACTACCTAAACCCAGTCTGAGGCCCAACTCGGCGAGAAGACTGCATGGCCGGCAAACGACGACTGCGCACCCGTTTCGCAGTCCAACTAGAGCCAGCAAATACCGCAGCCGGTATACGGCGCCTTAGCCGGCATACGGCGCCTTGACACACCCGATCCAAGGTCCAGCCCGGACAGCAACCACCGTGGTCAGCAAAGGGCAACTGCCCGCGTCCGCTCAGTGGTCCAATCCGTCTCGCAGACAGCGACCGTGCACCCGCTTCACGATCCGACCCGGCCGATAAACGACGATCGCACCCGCCCGCGTCGCAGTTCAACCCGGCCAACAAACATCGTGGCCGGACCATGTCTCAGGACGCTAAACTTGAGATGTGCGCCCACCCGCGGAGGGGTGGCAGAGTGGTTGAATGCGCCTGTCTTGAAAACAGGTTTACCGGCAACGGTAACGCAGGTTCGAATCCTGTCCCCTCCGCCATTTTCCAGTTCAATGCAACGTGTTCGGACTCGAGTTTTTGCTCGCGAAAGAGCGCCCCGGTACCAGATCGGGGCGCTCTTGCCTTGAAGGCGGAAGTCCTCAGGCTTGCCCGTGGATCACCGCATGGACCGGCGTCAGGTCGAACGATCCGACAGACCTGAACCCGTGCCGCACCAGCAGGTTGACGAAGGTGGCTGTCGGTAGCAGCTGATCGTCAATCTGGGCCTCGAAGTACTGGATCCCGGTCAGAACCCTGGCCGCAGGACTTCGTAGATCATCGTGCTTCTCGGGAAACGGGAAGTCGGAGATCACGAAATGACCGCCCGGCTTCAGGGACCTTCTTACGTTCTCGACGACTCGATCTATGTCGCGTGCCTCATGCAACGAGATGTTGATGAACACAAGGTCATACGCATCCCGCTCCACGAAGTCCTCCAGCGTACTGTGAACTACCGAAACACGGTCTGCCACGCCCTGCCTGCTCACCCTCTGCCTGCTGATGCCAACCGAATGCTCATCGCCGTCCACACCGGTGATCACCGAGTTCGGGTAAGCCTCGGCGAACTTGACCAGCCCGCGACCCACACCGCTCGCCAGCTCAAGCACGCTCGCTCCTTCGACCAGCGTCGAGACAAGACCGGGCACCCGGTCCAGCGCGCCGGGGATCAGCCGGTTGTAGAACGGCCATCCCGTGCCGCCGACCGCCTGGATGAAGGCAGGACTCGTGTCCTCCCACCAGAGGTGGTCGCCGGTCTTGAGCACGTTGGAGAAGTTGTCGAAGAACTCCGGCTGGCTGAAGACGGTGGGGATGCCGCCGACATAGCCAGGGTGGTCTTCGTCAGTGAGCAAACTCCCAACGTGCGGAGCGAGTGAGTAGCGGCCCTCGCCATCTATCTCGGCCAGTTCTGCAGCGTACGCGGCTCGTGCCCAGACAGATGTGTAGAACTCGTCCGTGCCCGCCCGCTGTGCCAACTCCTCGACGGTCACGCCGTCGGTGCTGGCTGCCAGCGTCGCCAGTAAGCCGCTTTTCTGTCCGATCTCGATCGTCTTGAATCCAACGTATCCGGCGAAGTGGCCGATCAGTTTGCCGGCCTGCTGCTGGACCTCCTGCTGAACGTCTGGCGTCTGTGTTGCGTTCGTCATCTTCGTTCTCTTTCTGTTGAGTGTTGTTAGTGGTTTCGGTCTTCAGTTGGCCGGCTTGACGGCCTTGAACGTGATGCCCTTCGTGCCGAACGAAGCAGCGTTCGACTCCTGCGGAGCGCCACCGAAGACGTCCTCTCGCCAGGTGATCTCGAAGCCGGTAAACCCGGCCTCCGCGACCGCCTGCTCAAGCTCGTGTTCGAGCAGCGCGCCGGCGATGCAGCCGGTCCACAGCTCGACGTTCTCCTTCGCAGACTCCGACACCGGCCGCTCAAGGACGATGTCCGCGATCTGCACCCGTCCACCGGGCTTCAGCACACGGAAGATCTCGGCGAGCGTCTCCCGCTTGCCGGGGATCAGGTTGAACACGCCGTTGGAGATCACGACGTCTATCGATTCGTCGGGAAGCGGCAGCGCTTCGGCCTGGCCTTCGACGAACTTGACGTTGGTGGCACCGATCTCAGCGGCGGCGACCCTGGCCTTGGCCAACATCGCGTCGGTCATGTCGATGCCCGTCACTCGCCCGGTGGCGCCCACCATGCGGCTTGCGATCAGGCTGTCGATCCCGGCCCCGGAGCCGATGTCGAGGACATACTCGCCTTCGGACAACACGCCGATCCGGAACGGGTTCCCGGTGCCGGCGAACGAGCTGACCGAGCTCTCCGGAATGCCGTCGACCAGTTCGTCCGGGTACTCCAGCAGTCGTGCCAGCGGCCGGCCCGTGTGGAAGTGGAAACCGGTCTCTGGCTTGTCTGCCACCAGGCGGTACTCGTGCTTGATCGCCTCTCTCAGCTCACCTATCTCGAATCCATTTACCGTCGTCATTTCAGCACTCCTTGGTCTGTACTATCGTTCCGTCGTCGGTCCTGGCCAGTTGGCCATGTACTAGGCGATGAGGCTCGCCAGCATCACGCTCCGCCGGGGCGCCGGCCGAGCGCTCTGCAAGATCGCGCTGCGAATCAGTTCCGTTGTCTCCGGGGTGGTCAGCTCCTCCGTGGAAGAGCCCAGCACCTCAGCGAGCGTCCTGTAGACGCAGCCGATCAACTCGCTCACCGATCCACCGGTGACGAAGCCTTCGTGATCAGCTCCGAGGTCTCTACACCTGATCTTCAGTTCTGCTGTCATTTCGATCTCCTTACCGGTGCCGGTGGTGAGCCGGGCCGTGTCGCCGTCTCAGTACGCAACCAAGACTAGAAAGCGCCACTTACCTGCCACTTCATCGGCACTTCTTTTTCGGATTTCCTGGCTTCTTTTTCGGGCCAATCCACGGATTCGAAGCCCGCGTTGGCGACGCCTCATGCAGGCCCGTCTGCCTGGTGACTGCGCATCCTGTTGGGGACAATCGCGATCGCAGCTACCAGTGCGACTGCGATGAAAAGCGCTGACCCAATGAAACCGACGCTCAGCGCGTCCACGAAATCCTGCCGCGCCAGGCCGACGAGAGTGACTCCTGCATCGCCCGGCAGTTCCTGCGCCACGTGGGCGACAGCACCAAGACTGTCTGCGATAACGTGGGCCGCCTTTTCGGGCACCAGGCCCTTCACCGAATCGGTCACGTTCGAGCGATAGACGCCGTTCACGACGCTGCCGAGGATCGCGATCCCGAGCGCGAAGCCCAGTTCGCGAGAGGTGTCGTTCATCGCTGAGCCAATACCGGCGTCATCGACAGGGACGGAGGCCATGATGGTGTCGGTCAGCGCCGTCATGATGATCCCGGCGCCAAGGCCGAACAGAGACAGCGCAATGGCCGGCACCGCGTACGCGGTCTTGATGTCGAGCTGCATGAACAGGAACAGGCCGGAGATGATCGACCCGATCGCAACCACCGAAAGCAGCTTCGGACCGAGGATGTTCTCCGTCTTGCTGGCGAACCCTGCGCCGATCATCATCGCCCCGGCCGAAGGCATGATCGCCAGTCCGGCCTGGAACGCCGTCTTGTCCTGGACGAGCTGGAAGTACTGGGTGAGGAAGTAGAACACTCCCATCATCGCCAGCCACAGGAGCAGCATGACAAGGAACGAGCCGGTGAAGTCGGCCTGCCTGAAGTAGCGGAGCGGCAGCATCGGGTGCGAGCTTCGGAGCTCGACGACCACGAACGCCACGAGCAGTACGCCTCCGGCAACGAACGAGCCAACGATCTCCGCAGACGCCCAGCCGCTCTCACCGCCTTCGATGATTCCGTAGATGGTGGCGAGCAGACCGGCCGTTACGAGCAACGCGCCCGGGATATCGAGCGACTGCTGTCTGCTGTCCTTCGATTCGGGCACAGCCTTCGCACCGATCAGGGCCGCGGCTACTACGGGGACATGAAGCAGGAACACCGCCTCCCAGCCGATCTGGTCCACGACGAGTCCGCCGAGCATCGGTCCCGCGACCATCCCGAGAGAGCCTGCGGCGGTCCAGGTTGCTATCGCCCTCGCCCTCTCAGTTCTGTCGAACACGTCGGTGATGATGGATAGCGTTGACGGGAGCAGGAACGCGGCTCCGATTCCCTGGATGCCGCGTGTTGCGATCAGCGCTTCAGAGCTGGTTGAGAAGGCGGCGCCTACAGATCCGAGGCCGAACACGCTCATCCCGATTGCGAACACTCTGCGCCGACCGAACCGGTCACCGGTGGTCCCGCCGACCAGCAACAGACCGGCGACCAGCAGCGAGTACGCGTTGATCACCCACTGGAGCACCGAGTTCGAGGCTCCGAACTCGCGAGAGATCGCAGGCAG
>JANQEF010000150.1 GCA_028278465.1 Dehalococcoidia bacterium
GATCGTCGAACGTGGCATCGCGGCGGGGATCGGCGCCCCCGTGATACTGGTTGTTGGCGAGGTGTCGTCGCTGAGAGAGAGGCTGGCGTGGTTCGATGCGAGGCCGCTCTTCGGGAAGCGAGTGCTGATCACCCGGGCGCGCTCACAGGCGAGCCGGCTTGCCGAGAAGCTGGAGGCGCACGGTGCGGACACGGTGCAAGTGCCGGCGATCGAAGTGGTTCCGGTCGAGGACACGACCGAGCTCGACCAGGCCGTGAGGGCGTTGGATAGCTACGACTGGGTGACGTTCACGTCTGCGAACGGCGTGCATGGACTGTGGAACAGGATCGCTGCGGAGGGACTGGACACGCGGTCGTTCGGCAAGACTAAGATTGCGGCAGTCGGCCCCGCAACGGCCCGCGCGCTGGAGTCTGTCGGCCTCACACCGGACCTCGTGCCCGACCGCTTCGATGCCGACGCTCTGCTCAGCGAGTTCAGAGCGCTGGACCATCCGCCGCGTAATGTGCTCTTTCCACGGTCAGAGATCGGCCGGGAAGCGCTGGTCGACGGCCTCAGAGAGCTGGGAGCAGCGGTGAATCCGGTCACTGCATACAGAACTGTAATCGCCGACTCATCAGCCGAAGAGGCGCGCTCGGCGTACGCTGAGGGAATAGACATCACCACGTTCACCAGCTCATCGTCCGTGGAGAATCTCGTGAAGCTGCTGGATGGAGACGTTTCCCGGATCAACGGCTCGTCAGCCGCCTGCATAGGCCCGATCACGGCGGAAGCTGCGCAGAACCACGGAATCGAAGTCAACATCATGGCGAACGAGCAGACGATAGACGGATTGGTCGACGCAATCATCGAGTCCGTGACGTCGGAGACGCGGCAATGAGCAGCGAGCCAGACTTCACGCGCCTCCGCTACCTCAGGGAGACCGAGGAGGACAGGCGCGAAAATGCCGAGACCACTCTCAGCGTCTCGGAACTGATCTATCCGATATTTGTGACCCTCGGTAGCGGCATCAGCCGACCGATCGACGCCATGCCCGGCCAGTTCCAGATGTCGGTTGACGTTGCGGTTGAGAAGCTCGGTGCTGTCCACGATGCCGGCGTCGATAAGGTGCTGCTGTTCGGGTTGCCGCAGTACAAGGATTCGACCGGCAGCTCCGCGCAGGACGCAGACGAGGCGGTGCAGTCGGCGGTCCGCGAGATAAAGCGAACCCTTCACACAATGACCGTGATCACTGACGTCTGCCTGTGTGAATACACCGATCACGGACACTGCGGAATTGTCACGGCGGAGGGCCATGTGGACAACGACGCCACGCTCCCGTTGCTGGCCGCAGCTGCCGTATCCCACGCCGAAGCCGGAGCGGACATCGTGGCCCCGTCGGCAATGATGGACGGACAGGTCGCCGCTATCCGAGCCGGCCTCAGCCATGGCGGATTCAGCGACACCCGGATCATGGGCTACTCGGCCAAGTACGCGTCGAGTTTCTACGGGCCGTTTCGCGAAGCAGCGGGCTCTGCGCCACAGTTCGGTGACCGGCGAAGCTACCAGATGGCGTCGACGCAGTCGGACGAAGCGATGAGGGAGATCGAGGCGGATATAGCCGAAGGCGCCGACTTCATCATGGTTAAGCCGGCGCTTGCGTATCTCGACGTCATCCGCAGGGCGTCAGAAACCTTTCCGGAGCCGCCCCTGGCCGCTTACAACGTGAGCGGCGAGTACTCGGCGATAAAGGCGGCAGCGGCAAACGGCTGGCTCGATGAGGAATCGGCGGCGATGGAGGCTCTCATGGCAATCAAGAGGGCCGGCGCCGACCTGATCATCAGCTATTTCGCGCCAGACGCAGCGCGATGGCTGGCTCAGCACAGCTAAAATAGCTGCCTCGTACCGCAACACTTCTGCTGTTAAGCCAGCAGCTTTCTCCGCGTGATGTTCTCCCTTCCGGCTGCTCGGACCGGAAGACGGTCCACCGCGGCACAAATCAGGAAGGAAACGCAATGAGGGATCTGACACACCGGGACAACCTGCGTAGTTCCCTCGCCGAGCTCCTGGCTACATTCTTCTTTGTGTTCGTGGGCGTCGGGGCGATAGGGGCGTTCAATAGCCTCGGGGCCATCAGTGGGCCGCAGATCCTGCTGATCGGAGTCGCGCACGGGCTCGCAATCACTGTCGGCATCGTGGTCGTGGGGCGCGTCTCAGGCGCACATATCAATCCGGCGGTCACCGTTGCTGTCTTGCTCGCGGGCAGGATTGGTCTGATCAAGTCGATGATGTACATCGTCGCCCAGCTGGGCGGCGCGGCGCTCGCGATGGTGGCGCTCGACGGAGCGGCGTATCAGTCCGACGGCCTCGGCGTCCACTCCATCGCGGGAAACCTCTCGACCAGCAACGCCTTCGTCATCGAGGTCGTTTTGACCTTCTTCCTCGTCTTCACGATCTTTGCGACCGCGCTTGAAAAGCGAGCGAACGCTCTGCTGGCGCCGCTGGCCATCGGGACCGTTGTTGCGCTCGGCCATTTCATGGCAGTTCCGCTCACAGGCGCATCAATGAACCCTGCGCGCAGCTTCGGGCCGGCGCTCGTGCACGGCACCTGGGACAACCAATGGCTGTACTGGATAGCGCCGATGGTGGGAGCGTTGCTAGCCGCAGTCGTCTATATCGCCATCTTCGGGACCGCCGCAGACCGCAGCCGCGCCGGCGCAATCTCGCTCTCCGAATCAGAGGTACAGAAAGACGTCGACTGAAAGTTAACGGGGCGTTAACTGCGCTGACGTAGTCTCGTTGCCCGCGCCTCGAATCGAGGCAGCAATCTTGATCGCGTCCGCTCGGATCCGTACTGAATTGACCGATACTCCTCTCGTTAGGGCATGCACCGCCGAGGTCACCGGCACGTTTCTACTCGTGCTGTTCGGCACCGGTTCAGTAGCCGCTGCCACATTCACCGGAGCGCAGGTCGGGTTGTGGCAGGTTGCCGCCGTCTGGGGCTTCGGCGTGACGATCGCTATTTACGTCACCGCATCGGTCTCCGGCGCGCATCTCAACCCTGCCGTCTCGTTTGCCTTCGCCATCCTCAGACGCTCCGAGTTCACACCGCAACGGATGCTCGCTTACTGGGGCAGCCAGCTGGTCGGCGGGATCCTGGCCGGACTGGTCGTTCTACTGATCTTCAACCCCTTCATCTCGAACTTCGAGGACGAGGTAGGGATTGAGCGTGGAGAGCCTGGAAGCGAGCGTTCGGCGATGGCGTTCGGCGAGTACTTCCCGAATCCGGACCTGTTCGGCACCGGCGAGGAAGCGGAAGAGTTGGTCTCGCACTGGCACGCGTTCGCAGTCGAGGCGTTCGGCACCGCAGTGCTGGCGCTGGTGATCTTCGCCGTGATCGACCGGCGAAACGTGTCGCTGCCGTCGAAGGGAATGGCGCCGTTCTTCATAGGCTTCACGGTGGCGGTGCTGATCAGCCTGTTTGCGCCGATCACGCAGGCCGGATGGAACCCGGCACGAGACTTTGGCCCGCGGCTGGTCGCCCTGGCAGCGGGTTGGAGCGAAATAGCAGTGCCGGGTCCAAGGTCAGGCTTCTGGGTCTACATACTCGGGCCTCTCGTTGGCGCGCCGATCGGAGCGGCGGTCTGGGACTACGTCGTGCGGCCCGGCCTGAAGGATGTGAAGGAAGAGAAGGCAGATGTCGAGGTCGCCTGATGTCCTGTTCGTGTGTGTCCACAACGCCGGGCGCAGCCAGATAGCGAAGGCGCTGTTCAACCAGAAGGCCGCCGACGCGGGGCTGGACCTGATCGCCGACTCGGCCGGCACTGTCCCCTCGGACAACGTCCATCCCGAAGTTCTGACCGTGATGGGCGAGCTCGACATCGATCTCTCAGGTGAGCGTGGGAAGCTGCTCACTGACGAGATGATCGAGCATCAGCCGAAGATGATCACTATGGGTTGCCAGGTCGATGCCGAGGCGTGTCCGTCGCTGGTGCTGGACGAGGTGGTGGACTGGGGTTTGCCGGACCCGAAGGGACGGCCGTTGGACGCCGTCCGGAAGATCCGGGACGAGATAGCGAGGCGGGTGGACGAATTGATTACAGAGCTGCAAGCCGCTCGTGGCGACTAGCGGATTCTTCGGACAACGCGGCCCCTGAAAGAGCCTATCGGCACGGCGCCGAACTTACGGCTGTCGGTCGATGCGTCCCGGTTGTCGCCGAGAAGCACGTATTCGTTGGTACACGGCCACCACTCGTGCGTTCCTGAGAATCCATCGGCCGACCCGGCGATGTGCGGCTCCGGTACAGCACCACCGTTCACCTCTAACCGGCCATCGCGCAGAGCCACCTCTTCATCGGGCAGGCCAACCACACGCTTCACCAGCCACCTGCCCGGCTGCGACGGATCTTCGAACCGCACAACGTCAAACCGCTCCGGCTTTCTTGGCCAGTTGAACGCCCGACGGTTCACGACGACCCATGAACCGTCCGGAAACGTCGGCTCCATGCTCGGCCCGTTCACCCGAACCAGCTTCGCGGTCAATATGTCCAGGATTCTGCCGATCATGCCCGGCCTGCACTCGAAACGCGGGATATTCGTGATAGATTTACCGGGCTCAAGGGAGACCACCCGGCTCCAAACACTGCGGCCCTTGACCTCCATCTTCTCAGAGGCGATGGCCTTCACCAAACACTACGAAACAAGGAGTCCTGAATGATCCTGGACATCAAGAGGCTGGCCGACCGTCTTCTGCCCGTTGGAACTGCCGAGGCTCATTGCGACATTCCGTGCGGTATCTACGACCCCAGGGACGCGATCCAGGCTGCCCAGACCGTGATCCGCATGACTGAGTTGATCGGCGAGCTCGGGACCCCTTCTTCGGTCGAGGACCACAACTCGTTCGCCCGCTACGTGCTGGTCAAGGAAGAGCACGCCAAGAAGGCGAAGGACGACATCCTGGTTATCTGGACCGACTACTTCAAGCCCGAGCACTCGGCGAAGTGGCCGGACCTGCACGAGAAGGTCTGGAACGCCTGCAAGCTCGGGAGCTACGTGAAGCAGCATGTCGACATGGCGAAAGCCCAGGAGTTCAAGGCTGCGCTCGAAGAGATCGGTGAGATCTTCGCAGAGTCGAAGAAGTAGAGCCGCCGGCCACGATTCGTTGAAAGAGAAAGGCCCGGACCTGTGTCCGGGCCTTTCTAGTTGCCAGTGGTGCGGCCAGGGGCCGAGCAACTACTGAGCGAAGAACTCGACGCTGTCGGTGATGTACTCCTCGCGGATCGGCGACCAGATATCGAGAGCCTGACATCCGTCCGAGGTCGCTTCGACAAGATGCTCGACGTCGCCGGGAATCACATAGTGATCTCCTGCCTCCAGGAGTTTCTTCTCGCCGCCGACGGTGAACCATGCGCCGCCCTGCAGGACGCGCCCGCACTGCTCGTGCGGATGACTGTGCAACGGGACCACGGCATTGGGCTCGATGTCGATGATGCCCATCATGATCCGCTCGCCCCAGATCAACCGCGCCTCGACGCCTGGCACCAGCTTTCGCCGCTCAACCTCGTTCTCATCGTAGAAGTACATCGGTCTCCTTCTCCCGGTGCCGGTGCCGGTGCCGGTGCCGGTCTCAGAGCGTGGCGCAGCACTTTGTGCCGCCGTGAAGAAAAGAGGCGGCGCATAGCCGCGCCGCCTCAGATCAATGTCAGCTCATCGCAGGTTACAGGCTTGCCAGCTCGTCACTCTGCCTCTTCATCCGCGCATCTCGCTCGTTGGCGAAGCGGGTGATCCCGGCGACGATCGAATCGGCGTCGAGATGAGCCTCGGCGATCACGTCCGCCTCGGTACCGCCGCTCAGCCACTGGTTGTCCCAGTCAGAGAAGAGCGAGTACTCGGCGGTGAGCGGACCGACGTTGGCGAGCGGCATGATTCGCTGCGTGCCTGTACTCACGACCATCAGGTCGTTCCTGGCGCCTGCTGGCAGCACCGAGTTCCGGTACGCCTCGGACTGCCGGTCAAACAGCTCTTCGCTGATGCAGGCGATCACTTTCACGTTGATGCCGGCGTCCGCGAGCTTCGGCAGGGAGTCGACAAGGTTGACGGTGGAGCTCGAGCCCTGTGTCAGGACGTAGCCGTGCTTCGGCTTGTCCGGGTCGAAGTCCTTGATGACGTAGAGACCTTTCGCAGCGGCGCGGATGTCCGAGTCAGCGAACGTTGAACGGTCGGCGACCGGGAAGTCCGGTCTCGCCACTTCGAGAACGATCACGCCAACCTTCGGGTCGTTCGCGGCGATCTCGGCGGCGGCGAAGTAGCCGGGCGCCACGTCGTTGTAGTCCCAGAAACTGAGAGTGATCACCTGTCCCCGGGGGAACAGCTTCCACACCTGCGGAGCAAAGATGCCGAAGTGCGTGCGGGCGTCCGCCGCAGTCTCCGGCCCCGAGTGACCGGCCAAAATGTGAAGCACACCGACGCGGAATGGACTGTCCTGGTTCTGCTGGCTCCACACACGGGCCGGCAGGTACATGAGAGGCGTGAACGCGCCATATGTTCCGCTGAGCGCCCACACACCGTTGTGCACCTTCGGATCGAGCGAGGCCGACTGGCCGACGAGCCCGATCGCTGTCGAGGCGTTGCCAGCCTCCTGGATTCCGGCCTTGAGGATGGTGCCGGCCGGGTTGTTCACCGGATCGAAGTAACCGAACAGAGCGCTGTGCTGCACATTGATCGACTCGGCGAGGTCAGCGGCGATAGCCACGAACCTGTTGTCAGTGACGTGGTTCGCCCACTTGAAGATCTCGGAGATCGCCCTTCGAGTTCCCCGCACGTTGCCGGGCTCCTCGAAGAGCTTGATCGAGACCTCGGCGCTGTTGCCGTTCGATGAGCTGCTTGCCGTGACGGTCTGCGGCTCGAGCGGCAGGTTGTCCACCTGCAGCTTCGGGTCCTGGAAGGGATCGCCGTCCCGGTTGACGCGAAGCGGCAGGTCGTCCCTGACTCCACTTCCGATTTCCACCAGCCGGTCTGCGAGCCAGTCGCCAAGGCCGTTCTTCTCGAGGATCGACATCGCGACGTCGATGTTCGTCTTGAACTGGATCAGCCGCTCGCGGTCGTCCGAGATCGCGCCGCCATCGATGCCCTCGAACTCTACGCCGTACTGCTCCTCGAACGTGCGGGCAAGCGCCCGGAAGTAGTCTCCGTTCTGCGGAAAGCCGTACGGGTGAGAGGCGTGATCGATGATCTGCTTGCCGTAACCGGGGATCTCGCCGTCGATGGCGCCCGGCCACCAGCCCTTGACCGTCTTGCCAACCAGGATCATCGGCCTGCGGTCGGCGGGATCGGTATCCTCCATCGCCCTGTACGCAGCGGCCACCTGGTCGTAGTCGTTCGCGTTGTCGATCGAGAACACGTTCCAGCCGTACGAAGACCACTGGTTAGCGATGTCGTAGCCGCTGAACTCCGGCGGAACCACGCTGCCGACGAGTTCGTCGTCAATGCCAGCGTTGTTGTATGAGAGCAGCACGCGCAGGCGCTTTCCAACCTGCTGCGCGACCGCCTGCGTCTTCATCTCCTGCGAGTGGCCCGACGTCATGGCGAACTCGCCTTCGATCGCAACGATCTTCGGCGAACTCATCGGAGCGCCCATCATGTCCCAGAACGCCGCCTTGCCCGCGGCCGTTGCGACTCCGATGCCAGACGGCCCGCCATTTACATCGTTCGTCAGGTCTGTGGTCTCGGAGTGTCCGGCGAGCGAGCGGATCCCGCGTATCTTCGCCTGCTCGAACAACGGGTCGTCATCGAGGCCGCGTTCCTTGAGCAGAGTCGCCAGCGCGCCGGCTCCACGCCGGAAGCCGAGCGCGTCGATCGAGAGCATCGAGGTCTTCGGGTCAGCGGCGTAGCGATCGTCGCCGGTTTGCGCGTGCTTCCTTGCAAGCGCCTCGCCCATGATCATCCACAGCGCGTAGGTAACGGGAGCGTTGTGGCCTCCGGCGAGCATGAATCTGTCTGCGTACGGGTGCTTCGGCGTGCGGTAGTCGTAGTTCAGACCGCCGGCCTGCGGACCGAGAAGGTGAGATGTGACGACCATCGGTGTGTAGGCAAGCGGCCCGCCGAAGTGGCCGGTCTGCGAGTAGTTGCCCAGCAGCGTGAGAGTCATCGCCGTCAGGAACCCGACGTCGCCGAAGCGAGTGCGGTCGAAGTCGGGCAGCTCTACATCGTCACGCCGCACACGGCGTTCGATATCCAGTGAGTTAACGGTGACGGATTGCGTTCGTTCTTGAAGCACCGGCGCAAGTCTCCTGTGCGGATGTGTCCCTGTTCGTAACTTTCCACCCGGAACTTTACCAGTCCGGCGTGTTCAGAGGAGGCCGATTTGCGGGCAAACGGCCGTTCCCGGTCCGAGCGCTGACTTTAGCCGTGGGAACCGAGTTTTCGGCTGATCGCGGCCTCGGCCACCGGGCTGATGATCTGGGCGATCTCCACATTCACCAGCGCAGGACCATCGTGGTCGAAGGCGCGCTTCATGGCCGGCTCAAGCTGCTCATGACTGGTCACATGCTCGGCATGCGCGCCGAGCCCCTGCGCTACCTGGTCGTACCGCGTCGGCAGCAGGTCGGTCCACACCGGACGCCCGTACAGCCCCTTCTGAATCTGCCAGTCGATTCCCCAGATCGAGTTGTTGCCGAGTATCGTCTTCACCGGCAGGTTGTGCCGGACCATGGTGTCGATCTCCATCCCGTTGAAGCCAAACGAGCCGTCTCCAACGGACAGGACCACCTTCTTGTCCGGCAATGCGACCTGGGCTCCGAGGGCGTATGGCAGCCCAACGCCGATCATGCCGAAGCTGGAGACGTTGTGGAACCTGAACGGCCGATCGCGCTGAATGGAGGAACGAAGGAAGTGACAGTAATCGCCGCCGTCAAATGTGACATGTGTATCGTCGTCGATGAACTTCTGCAGCGTCTCGCTGATGAACATCGGGTGGATCGGGTCAGAAGGCGAAGCGAGCTCATGTAGCTCCTCGAGCCACGCGGCGCGATCCGATTTCAGTGAGCCAACCCACTCATCATGCCGCGTCCAGCTCTGCTTCTCAGCCTCGTGAAGCAGTTGCTCGACTACTGGACCCAGGTCGCCGAGTATCCCGACTTCGACCGTCCTGG
>JANQEF010000164.1 GCA_028278465.1 Dehalococcoidia bacterium
GCGTGTAGTTCGGCGGATAGTGTCGCGACTCAGCCTGCGGCGCCCGCGGATTCCCCGACACCTGAGCCGACACCGATCAGGGCGCAGACCCCGACGCCGGGCGGAACGGCGGTGGAACCCACCGCGACAGCGACCCCCGGCGGCCCGACGCCGACTCCAGACCTCACGTTCCAGCCCAACGACGAGCGCAGGGCGCTGCGGTTCAGGGAGATCGAGGGCTGGCAGACCGACTTCTCGCATCGGTCTGTCGGACTGGACGAGTTCACGTCGATCCTGAAGCGCGACGGCATCGACCCGATAGACGAACCGACGTTCGCTCCGGTGTCGGATGCGCCGTCCTACATGAAGCCGCGCGAGCCGGTCATTGCAGTCGAGATCAACGGTGACGCCCGCGCCTACCCGCTGGCGATGCTGATGTGGCACGAGATCGCCAACGATGTGGTCGGCGGTCAGCCGGTCACCGTGACGTTCTGCCCGCTCTGCAACACAGCCATCACCTTCAACCGGGTGGTCAACGGCGAAGAGCTGACGTTCGGCACCACCGGCAAGGTGCGTAACAGCGATCTGGTGATGTGGGACCGGCAGACCGAGAGCTGGTGGCAGCAGATCACCGGCGAGGCGATCGTCGGCCACTACGCGGGCCTTGGCACGGAGCTGGAGATCATCAACTCGCCGATCATCGCCTGGGAGTCGTTCGCCGCGCAGTTCCCGGACGGCCTCGTGATGGAGCGGATCTTCGACGAGTTCGGCTTCCCGGTGAAGAGTTACGACCTTGCGCCGTATGCGGGCTACGACTCGGTGGACGCCTCGCCCTTCGCCTTCGACGGCGACCTGGACGGCCGCATGCCGCCGAACGTGCGGGTGTTGACCGTCGAGATGGGCGAAGCGGTGGTCGCCTACCCGTTCACGTTCCTGGAGGAGGCGATCGTTGTGAACGATAGCGTCGGCGGCACGGACGTGGCGATCTTCCTCGACAACGGCACGCTCTCCGCCTTCTTCGACACGCTCGACAACCAGCTGACGTCCGGCTCGACCACGATGTTCAGGCGTGAGGCAGCCGGACGCACGCTGACATTCGAGGTCGTCGAAGATCGCATTCGGGATATCGAGACCGGCAGCCTGTGGAACGTTCTCGGGGCCGCCATCGAAGGTGAGCTCGAGGGCGAGCGGCTCGATCCGGTGGTCCACGCCAACCACTTCTGGTTCGCCTGGGCCGTATTCCAGCCGCAGACCGAGATCAGGGATTCGGCCGACGGCGTGGCGGGACCGATCGGCTGACCGCCGCCGGACGCTCGGCGCTCAGATCGATGACCGGAACTGGTCTTCGATCTCGTCAACGATCTCCAGCAGCTCCTCTGCACGGGCGATGATCGTAGGCAGCCGCGGGTCCTGCGACAGCGAGATCGCCTCCTCCAGGTCGGCGCGCACCACATCTACGTCGATCCTCGCCTGGATGCGCAGGATCGCCCGGTCCAGGTAGATCGACGCGACCGCGGGATCAAGTTCGATCGCCTTATTGAAGTCGGCTATCGCCAGGTTGAAGTCCTGCGCAACGTCCCGCCAGAAGCGTCCACGCCACCAGTACGTGCCGCCGTCGTCAGGCGCCAGCTCGATCGCGGTGTTGAAGTTTTCGAGCGCCGTCTGCGGATCGCCCTGCTGCGCCAGCACGCGGCCGATCACGATGTACGAGTCGATCTCCTCGTCGTCGAGCCGCTGAGCGTGTTTCGCGTCCCGGAGCGCGCCGTCGAGGTCGTTCGTGTTCACGCGTGCCAGCGCGCGGTGCGAGTACGCCGTTGCCAGCGTCGGCCTGAGCTCGATCGCCTTGTCGAAGTAGTACATCGCCTCTTCGAACTGGCCCTGGAACATGAGCGCCTGGCCGATGCCGTCCCAGCCATGCGCGAAGCCGGGCTCGAGCTGCACCACCGTCTGGAACTGGCGTTCGGCATCGTCGTACTCACCCTGGGCGAGGAGGGCGTAGCCGCGCGTGTACTGGTTGACGCTCTCGGTGTCCGAGACGGGCTCGTCCTCGGACGTCGGCGTGACCAGAGGGATGCGGGTAGCGGTGGGCGCCGGGGTCGGAGTCGGCTGCGGTTCAGTCGTCGCGGTCGGGGCAGGTGCGGTTGGGCTGCCATCGGGCGTGGGCTCGCCCGACTCTCCGTCGCGGCAAGCGATAGCCAGCGCGGCCAGGGATGCGGCCAGTATTGGAACAATCAATCTCATGCGTTTCGGTTGTCCCGAGTGCCTGCGCGCCCCGGACGAGCGTGGCAGAGCGGCCGTTCCTGCCCGGCGCCCTCCTTCCAACGGTTACGCTCTCCCCGGCGTGCGGGATTGTAGAGATGCGCTCAGGAGCCGGAGAGGCGGCCGACCAGGATCTCCAGCGCCAGCCGCTCGTCCATCTTTCCCGTCTTTATATCGAGATCGGCGTCGAGGAGCCTTCTGTGGGTCAGGGCGAGATAGTCCTTGCCGAAGCGCGAAGCCTGGCGGAGCGTCTTGTCCAGCGCGTAGCGGTTCCTGAGGCCGATGCGTGTGCCGATCTCGGGCTGCGGCACGCCGTCTGCGCGCAGCGTGCCAGCCAGTAGCACCAGTCGCACCTGCCGCGCCAGCATCGTGATGATCGAGCCGACCGACGTGCCGCCTTCGAGCAGGCTGTACATCAGACGCATTGCGACGCCCGGACGGCTCTCCAGCACCGCATCGACGGCCGCGAAGATGCTGGCCTCTCTCGCCTCGCCGACCATTTCGTCGACGTCCGCCTGTGTCACCTCGCGCTCACCGGCGTAGAGGGCGAGCTTATTGATCTCGCTGTCGAGCAGCCGCAGGTCTCCGCCGGCCAGCCAGCCGAGGCGCGCGACGGCGTCACGGCTGGCGGACGACTCGTAACGGGTGAAGCGGTCGCGCGCCCAGGCTTCGAGCGCCGGGCCTCTCGGCGACCTGAACTCACGCACCTCGGCGCCCGGACCGGCCGCCTTCACGCCGCGGGCGTTGGGCCGCAGCGTCGTGCTCTCGACGAAGACGACGTCGCTGGTGCCGGGAAGGTCGGCGAACATGCCCGGAAGCTCGTCCCATTCGGAGCCTCGGCTGTTTCCCCGGCCATCCATCGATTCGAGCAGGCCGTAGACCAGTACAAGCCTGCGGTCTGCGAGGAAGGGCAGCGTGCTGGCCGCGGCGACGATGTCGAACGGCTTGAAGGAGCCGCCTTCGAGGACGGTGATGTTGGGCTCGCGCACCTCTTCGGGGCCGACTGAGACCCGCGCCCGCCTGACGGCTTCGCTGATAGAGAAGCCGTCGTCACCATGGAAGACTCTGATCAAGTGGCGACTCCGCCGCATGCGGTGTGGAAACTGGTGTGGGAGGATATCAATGGTGGGATGCTGTGGTAGCGCGGCGTGGCGGCATGGGTGGCTGGTAGACAGAGTGGTGGTGGGTGAGAGGTAGATCGTTTTCGTGAGCGGCTGGTGATGAGTAATTGTCCGGTTTCTGGAGATGAGTCGAGCGACTGCCGCCTGTAGAACTGGAGGAAGCGCAGCTTGCTGGTGAGATGGCTGTTGATGGTCCCGTTCGTCGGGCAGTTGCTGCGAGTTTCGTGGCTGCTGTTCTGGGACGGCCGCGTCTTCCCGCTGCTCAAGATCCTGCCGCTCGCCGCCTTCCTCTATGTGCTGTCACCGATCGACCTGTTGCGGGACTTCAGGCTGGGGATCGGCCAGCTGGATGATGTGCTCGTGGCAGGAGTGCTGCTGACGCTTTTCGTGGTGCTGTCACCGAGGCGGATCGTGTCGGAGCATATCCACGGCCGCAAAGATGACGATGGCCCCGACCCGATCAACGGCCGCTTCCGCTACCTGGACGAGGACTGAGGGGAAGCCCGTCGTCCCGAGCCAGAACGAGGGACCCGGTGGGCGGGGCGGTGTTCCCTGAGCGAAGTCGAAGGGTCTCACCGGCAGAAAACTCGTCCTGTCAGGTCCGGTGTCACTCGCAGAGGTCCTTCGACTCCGCTGCCGCTCCGCTCAGGAAACACGTCTTTCCCACTCCCGGCAAGGAAGGGAGGAGAGGGTGGGATGGCTCAGGATGGCCGACCCTCAGCCGCTGCCACGAACCGGCTGAAGACTTCGTTGCCCAGCAACCTGCCTCTTGCCGACAACCGAACTCCCGCCGCGTCCTCCTCCAGAAGCCCTTCCGAGCGCAACTCGTCAATCTCCGGTGCGAAGACGTCCCGCAGCGACCTGCCGAACCGGGCCTCGAAGCCCGACGAGCTCACGCCGACATCCAGTCGCAGCCCCATCATCATCGTTTCAGCAAGCTCCAGTTGCGGAGTCGTCTCCTCTGCGAAATCGACCGGCCCGCCATCCGCCATCGACCGTAAAAGCGTCGGCACCGAATCCGGCAACTCGTCTCTGCGCGGCGGCGATCCGGCGAACACAGCCAATTTTCCCGCCTCGTTAGGCTCGGACCCCAGCGACCGCATGTACCAGCGAGGCGATCGCACGTTCGAATACCGGTGGCCGAACAGCGATGAGTGCGCTCCCGGCCCAACACCCAGGTACGGGCCGTTGCGCCAGTACACCAGGTTGTGGCGGCTCTCCATGCCGGGCTTTGCCCAGTTCGAGATCTCGTAGTGCCGGAACCCGGCCTTGCCGAAGCGCTCCTCGGCCGCAAGATACATGTCAGCCGCCACGTCATCGTCCGGCCTCTCGATTCGGCCCAGCCTGACGTCAGCCTCCAGCGGTGTCCCGGCCTCGAGTTGCAGCCCGTAGAGTGAGACGTGGTCCGGCTCGAGCGCCAACGCCTGCTCCATCGAGTCGGTCCACTGTTCGAGCGACTGGTCCGGTAGGCCAAACATCAGGTCGAGCGACCGGTTCTCGAAACCGGCCTCTCGCAGAAGCTCGAAAGACCGCTTTGCGCCTTCGGAGTCGTGCCTTCGTCCCAGCGTCTCAAGCAGGTCGTCGTCAAAGCTCTGCACGCCCATCGATACGCGGTTGAAACCTGCATCCAGCCAGCCGGATGCCTTCTCGGCCGTCATATCACCGGGATTGGCCTCCAGCGTCACCTCAGCGTCCGGCGCCACTGCAAATGCGCCGCTCAAAGCAGCCATCACGCGGCCGATGTCTGTAGCGCCGAGATACGAAGGCGTACCGCCGCCGAAGAACACCGTGGCGACATCCCGCTCCCCAAGCAGATCACCCCAGCGCGAGATCTCCTCGCACAGCGCGTCAACGTAGGTAGGGATCAGCGTCTCGATGCCCGCATACGTGTTGAAGTCGCAGTACGGGCACTTCGTCTCGCAGAACGGGATGTGGACATAGAGCCCGATCGGCGCGTCGTTGGAGTCGGCCTGATTGCTGGCATCCGGGTGCGTCACGTCCCACCCGCTCCGATCAGTTGCTGCCCGGTGTCCAGAGCCCGCTCGACGAATCGCCGGAGCTCTCAGAGGGCGGCGGGGTTGGAGCCTGTCCTGGCTGCTGCCCGCGGGCGATCGCCTCTTCGGCAGCCCTTCGCGCCGCTTCGTTCACCCGCCGAATCCAACGCTCCAGCGCGTCCAGCTCCGGTGGTGACACGATGAACTTCTCGACGCCCTCCGGCAGCTGGATGTCAGTAGTGCCGGACAGGATTAGCACCGATTCGCCCGCTTCGATGCCTTCGCTGAGCCGCTCGTCGAGATGGCGCTGGCGTCGCATCGCCGCGTCCTGGTAGCAGGCGGACACGGCGTTGGCGGCGCCCTGGCTGACGAACCCGACCGAAAGGCAGCGGCCCCAGTCGATCACCTCGCCGAAAAGCTCCGGGTCCTCGTACTCGTCCATGCGAGCGCCGGCGTCGACGCGAGCCTTAACGAGATGCCACGCCTGCCGGTTGGTCTGCTCCATCATCAGCAGAGCGTCGTCGCCCTTGCCCAGCACGCCTTCCGCGAAGACGCGCTTCACGATGCCCGACCGCGCCTCGAGCCCTGATAGTTGCTCGTCTGCCGCCTTCCAGTAGGCGTTGAACAGCTCGGTGAAGCCCTCCGGCGCCTGCTGCGAGGGCTGGATGAAGGGCACGATGTAGGCTTTGCGCTCGGTCAGCACGCCGCCGTTTTCAGATTCAGCCAATACAGTTCCTTAATGCGCTGATTTGCCAGCCAGCTGCCTGCCGCTAGACCGAGAACAGGAAGTTGACGATGTCGCCGTCCTGCACCACGTAGTCCCGGCCCTCCTGCCGCAGCGCTCCGTTCGACCGCGCCTGCGCCATGCTCCCGGCCGCCATGAAGTCATCGTAACTCACAGTCTCGGCCCGTATGAAGCCCCGCTCGATGTCTGAGTGGACGGCGCCCGCGGCCTGCGGAGCGGCCGTGTCTTCGGCGATGGTCCACGCGCGAACCTCATCCTCGCCGACGGTCAGGAACGATATCAGCCCGAGCACGCTGTACGAGAGCCGGATCATGCGTTCGAGGCCCGATTCACCGGCTTCGAGCCCGGACCGCATCTCGGCCTCCTCCTCGGGGCTCATCTGCGCCAGCTCCTCTTCAAGCCTGCCGCACAGAACCGCTCCGCCGGAGTTGTTTCCGCTCACGAGGCCGGCAAGCTCGGTTTCGAGCTCTTCAGCGCGGCCGAGGTCGTCTTCGCCGACGTTCAGCGCCACGAGCAGCGGCAGCCTGCTCAGGAGGAAGGTGTCGGAGATAGCCGCCAGCTCCTCCTCAGAAAAACCCTTCTCACGCGCCGCTGTCCCGTCCTCCATCTCGGCCTGTAGCGCCTGCAGGACCTCGATGTTCTTCCCCGCCTGCACCCGCTCCTGCGACTTCAAGCCCTTCATGCCGTCCCTGATCCGCTCGATGCGGCGTTCAAGGAGCGAGATGTCGGCGAACAGAACGTCGAAGTTGACCTTCTCTATGTCGCGGCGGTGGTCGATATCGCCGAGCGCGTGGGGCACAGATGGATCGTCGAATGCACGGACCACGTGCAGCAGCGCATCGACTCGCTGCAGGTGTCCGAGCGCCTCGCCGGAGAAGAGGTCGGCGCTGTCTGCGGAGTGCGCGCCGGGCAGGTCAACGTATGTGACCTCGGCCGGCACGGTGCGCTTCGGCTTGAAGATTTCTGTAAGCCTGTCGAGGCGCTCGTCAGGCACGTGCGCTACGCCGATGTTGGCGGACCGGTTGCCGCCGAAGCTGCCGGACTGCGCAGTGCCGCGGGTGAGCGCGTTGAAGACGGTTGTCTTGCCGCTGCCGGGGAGGCCGATGATTCCTATCCGCATGTTTTATTCGTTGGGTGGGCGGAGCCGGGGTATGTGTCGGCGTTACGGGTTCTGATGAGTGGCGTCGGTCGATTCGCGGGTGTCGTTAGGCCCAAACGAAAAGGATATGGCAGTGAGAGCGTGTGGGCTAGCGGTGCGGTGCATACTTCGTCCCGAGCCTGCGCGAGGGACCTGGGGATGCGGGGCGATCCGGCGAAGGCCTCTGGCTGAATCAGCGGAGAGTTATCAACGGTGACGCCCACATCAAGTTCACTGTGCGCGGGACCAAGACCGCTGTTCGAGTTTGCCACCCCTCGTCCGGGTCCCTCGTGCTGACTCGGGACGAAGGTCAGCCAACACTCCCCGCGTCTGGCAAACTTCACCCTATGTTCGTCATTACCACTGCGGGCCACGTCGACCACGGCAAGTCCACGCTCATACATGCGCTCAGCGGCATCGACCCCGACCGCCTCAAAGAGGAGAAGAAACGGGGCATGACCATCGAGCTTGGCTTCGCATGGGTCACGCTGCCGTCCGGCCGGGAGATCAGCATCGTCGACGTCCCCGGCCACGAACGTTTCGTGCGCAACATGCTGATGGGCGTTGGTGGCGTGGACCTTGCGCTCTTGATCGTGGCGGCAGACGAGGGTGTGATGCCCCAGACCCGCGAACACCTGGCGATCCTCGACCTCATGAACGTAGAGCGCGGGATCACCGTTGTCACGAAGTCGGACCTTGTCGACAGCGACTGGCTGGAACTGGTCTCGGCCGATGTCGAAGAGGTGCTGAAAGGCACAACGCTCGAAGGTGTGCCAACGCTGGCCGTTTCGGCTGAGACGGGCGATGGCGTGCCGGAGCTACTGGCGGCAATCGATTCGCAGCTAGACCTGCTGGAGACCCACGCAGACCTCGGACGCCCGCGGCTGCCTGTCGACCGCTCGTTCACGATGTCCGGCTTCGGCGCGGTGGTGACCGGGACGCTGACCGGCGGACGACTCCGCAGCGGGCAGGAGGTTGAGCTGCTGCCGAACGGAAAGCAGGCACGCATCCGCGGGTTACAGTCGCACCGGACGGCGCTGGAGGAGGCGCTGCCGGGCACGCGGGTTGCAGTGAACCTGAGCGGCATCGAGCACAACGAGATCGACCGCGGCGACCTGCTAACGACTCCGGGGTGGCTGGATCCTGCGCAGGCGTTCGACGCGTCTCTGCGCGTAATCGCAGATGCGCCACGCTCCGTTCGTCACAACCATCGCCTGGTGCTCTTCGCAGGCAGCCGCGAAGTGCCGGTCACGGTGCGGGTCCTGAGCGGCGACCGGATTAGGCCCGGCGAGTCTGGCTGGGTTCAGCTGCGAACCACCGAGCCTGTGCCGATGCTGCGTGGCGACCGATTCATCCTGCGCGACACGCAGAGCACGATGGCCGGCGGAGTTGTGCTGGTGCCGGATGCGCCGCGGCACCGCCGCAACGATGAGAGCGTGGTCGCCGAGCTGGAGGCGCTTGCCAGCGGATCGGGCGAAAGCGCGGCGCTGCCGACGCTGCGGGCCATCGAGCCGGCAACCGTCGCCGATCTGGGCCGGAGCGCCAATGTGTCGGAGACCGAAGCGCAGGGGCTTGCAGGGCAACTGGTGGAATCGGAAGAGGCCGTTGATATCGGCGCGGAGGGCTATCTGCTCCTCTACTCGGCAACCG
>JANQEF010000177.1 GCA_028278465.1 Dehalococcoidia bacterium
ACCCGCTGTTGAAGGCCGGCTGCCCGCAGCAGGTCTGCTCAGGCGGGACGTCGACCGCGATGTCTTCTGATTCGAGGATGTCGACAACGGCGTCGCCGACCTGCGGCCTGAACTGGTCGACGAGGCAGGTGACGAAGAAAGTGGCCTTCTCGGGCCGCGGCTCTAAGGGCGGGCGTGCCGGCTGGTCTGTCATGCGGCTAGCGTTTGGGCCAGGTGGCTGGATTGACTGGTGAAACCGGGATCACCCGATTCTAGCCATGACCCGGTCAGGACGCATGTGGCAGAACACCGGTAAAGGGCTCAGTCCTTCGTCCCGAGCGTGTGCGAGGGACCTGGTGGGCGGGGCGACCCGTCGGCGCGCCTCCCGCTGAATCAGCGGAACCGGCCAACGCGACCACTGGCACGGCTTGTGGCGGATACAAGAAAAGTGACCGGGATTGCCACCCCACATCCGGGTCCCTCGTTCTGACTCGGGACGAAGCTAGAGGGAGGGTTGTCAGGGAAATCACTACTCGTCCTCAACAAGGCGAATGACCCTCCCCCTTTACCCCCTCCCAAGCTGGGAGGGGGAGGAAACGCAACCGTCCGCCCTCTCCCCTACCCGCCCGCGATAGCGCCTACTATCAGGTACGGCTCATCGCCGCTTGCGACCGCCTCTGGCAGCGGGGTGTCGGGGTCTTCGTTCGAGAGGTCTTCGCCACAGGCGTACAGACGTACCAGCGACCGGCGGCGTCCGCTCGACCGGTCGCGCACCGCGCCCAGCAGCGTCGGGAACTGCTCCTCCAGCGCATCGATCACCGACCGCTGAGTCACCGGTCCGCTCACCTCAACCGACACAAACCCGCTTCCGCCGTCTATGCCCGCCAGCCGTTGCAGGTGCAGCGGCAGCTTCACCCGGATCATGACAGCGTCTGGACCTCGACCGAAAGCACGGCCGGCAGGTCACGCACGATCGGCTCCCAGCTATCGCCCGAATCGGCCGAGCAGTACACCTGCCCGCCCGTCGTGCCGAAGTAGATCCCGGCGCTGTCCAGCGAATCGACCGCCATCGCATCCCGCAGGATGTTCACGTAGCAGTCCTGCTGCGGCAGGCCGTTCGTCATCGGCTCCCACTCGTTCCCGCCGACCTTGCTGCGGTAGACGATCAGCTTGCCGTCCAGCGGAAAGTGCTCGGAATCGCTCTTCAGCGGCACCACGTAGACCGTGTCCGGCTCATGCGGATGGACCGCGATCGGCATGCCGAAATCGGTCGGCAGGTCGCCGCTGACCCGGTGCCAGGAATCGCCTGCATCGTCAGTGCGCATCACGTCCCAATGCTTCTGCATGAAGATCGTGTCCGGCCTGTCGGGATGCATCGCCATCTTGTGGATGCAGTGGCCGATCTCGGCGGTCGGATCGGGCAGGAAGTTCGACGTCAGGTTCTTGTTCTTCACCTGCCACGACTCGCCGGCGTCGTCGGTCCTGAACACGCCTGCCGCAGAGATGCCGACATACATGCGGCCCGGCTTTGAACTGTCCTGGATAATGGTGTGAACGCCCATGCCGGCAGCGCCCGGCGACCACTGCGGCGCTGACTCGTGTGTGCGCAGCCCGGCCAGCTCCTGCCACGACTCGCCGCCGTTGTCAGAGCGGAACAGCGCGGCGTCCTGCGCGCCTGCATAGACCGTGTCTGGCTCGTTCAGCGACGGCTCAAGGTGCCAGATGCGCGTGAACTCCCACGGCTTCGACGTGCCGTCGTACCACAGGTGCGTGCCGGGCTCGGTGGCGAACTGGAAGTCCTTCCCGACCGGCTCCCACGTCTCGCCGCCGTCGTCCGACCGCTGGATCTGCTGGCCGAACCATTCGGTGACCTGCGAGGCGTAGAGGCGGTTAGGCTCGACCGGCGATCCGCTCATGTGCCACACCTCCCAGCCGGGAAAGTGCGGGCCGCTCACCTTCCAGTCCTTGCGTGCACCGTCCGACGTGAGGACGAATGCGCCCTTGCGCGTGCCTACCAGCACTCGAACATCGCTCATCTCAACCTCCCTTAACTGCCAACCTGATCGGGGATTTCTGCGGCGCCTGGATGCGGCAGGATACCCGCCGGAACGGCTGTCCGCTAATTCATCGCTGCGTTCGGGACCTCCGAGGATGTTCGCGCGTGTGACCTTAATGGGCACACAGAGCCGCGCCTCCGCACGTCACCGTTCCGAACCAACTGTGCTAGCGTTTTAGTTGCAGGTATCGCACTTCAGCGCAAGTTGGCGGGCTGACCGACCGAATCCCGCCCGCAGAGACCAGATCCGCAGACCCGGAGAGAACAAGATTGGCCGGAAAACAGTACGACGTCGCAATCATCGGCGCAGGCATCATCGGCCTCTCGACCGCCATGCACCTGCTCGAGAAGCATCCGGACCTCAAAGTGGCGGTCATCGAGAAGGATGAGCACGAGGCGACGCAGCAGTCAGGCCACAACTCCGGCGTGATCCACTCCGGCATCTACTACAAGCCCGGCTCGCTCAAAGCGGCGTTCTGCGTCGAAGGCCGCGCCTCGATGACCCGCTTCTGCGAGGAGAATGAGATCCCCGTTTGGACCTGCGGCAAGCTCATCATGGCGACGAGGGAAGAGGAGCTGCCGCGGCTCGATGCGCTGATGGAGCGCGGCACCGCCAACCAGGTCGAAGGGCTGCGGATCGTCGACCCCGAGGAGATCAAGGAGATCGAGCCGCATGTGAAGTCGATCCGCGCCCTGCACGCGCCGAAGACCGGCATCGTCGACTACCGGCTGGTGGCGGCGGCGTATGCGGACCGCGTGCGGGCGCGTGGCGGCGACATCCATTTCAACTCTGAGCTCAAGAGCGTGAAGCGGCTCAATGGCGTGACTGTGCTGGAGACGAAGTCCGGCGAGTACGAGGCGAAGAACGTCGTGAACTGCGCCGGGCTGCACTCGGACCTGGTGGCCGAGATGATGGGCGCAGACCCCGGCGTGCGGATCATCCCCTTCCGCGGCGAGTACTACACGCTGCAGAAGGATAAGGAGCACATGGTGAAGGGGTTGATCTACCCGGTGCCGGACCCTGCGTTCCCGTTCCTCGGCGTGCACCTGACACAGACGATGAAGGGCTGGGTCGAGGCGGGACCGAACGCGGTGCTGGCGACGAAGCGTGAGGGATACCGCAAGCGTGACTTCTCGGCTCGCGATTTCGTGCGCACGATCACGTATCCGGGCTTCTGGAAGATGAGTGTGCGGGAGTGGAAGACGGGTCTGTGGGAGATGAACAGGTCGTTCCGTAAGAGCGTGTTCTTGAAGAGTTTGCAGGAGCTGGTGCCTGAGCTGAAGAGTGAGGACCTGGCAACGGGCGGGTCGGGCGTGCGTGCGCAGGCTGTAACGCGGGATGGCACGCTGCTGGATGATTTCGCGATCAAGCAGGTGGATGGCGCTGTGCATGTGCTGAACGCGCCGTCGCCGGGCGCCACGTCGTCGCTGGTGATCGGCCGCCACATAGCCGAACTCGCCGAAGAGGGCTTCTCGCTGAATTAGGCGGAGTTTCTTCGTTTGGTAGGGGCGCCGCTTGCTGCGCCCGGTGACGCCTATGGCGTCACGATTGTCATCCTGAGCGTTGGGTATCCACTTGCGGGTGGGGATCTGGCCTCTCGATGTGAGTCCACTTCTCCCTCATCCTGCACCTTCTCCCGCTGGGAGAAGGAAAATGCTCCCTCCCTGGCCAGAGAGGGAGAACCACGACTCGCAACGCCCTTCAATCTCGCTTGCATCTTGCGGTGCGGCGGAATTCGACGCGCTGCTAGTATCGAACTGCCTGAAATGTCTGTATGCCCGAATTGGCGGCCACTGGCGAACTTAACTCCCGGCCTCAGACCCAATTCCCGGACCACCCAACCGAGGCGGACCATGCCCAGACTGGCAAGCCTTCTCGAATCCAAACTCCCTGGAGCCACAGTCGAGATGCTCCGTGACGCGGGCAAGCTCGCTGCCTCTGGCGAGCACGGCGCCGGCGAGGCGTATCTCGTCGGCGGCTCCGTGCGCGACCTCGTGCTCGGCAGGGAGTCGAACGACCCCGACATCGTTGTCGTCGGTCACGGGGCCCGTTTCGCCCGCGCACTCGCCGAAAAGGTGAACGGCGAGGTCACCGCCGTCTCCCAGTTCGGCACCGCCATCATCGAATCGCCCATCGGCCGCATCGACGTCGCAACCGCCCGCTCCGAGACCTACTCCGAGCCCGCCGCCCTGCCTCATATCACTCCGTCGAACATGCACGACGACCTGCGGCGGCGGGACTTCACTGTGAACGCCATGGCCGTTGCCCTGCTGCCGGAGAGCTGGGGCGAGCTACTGGACCCGCACAAGGGGTTTGCCGA
>JANQEF010000194.1 GCA_028278465.1 Dehalococcoidia bacterium
CCATGCCGGTTTTGCGGGTGATTCGCGATCGTAGCTTCGTGAACGCGGCGTCGGCGTCCGGCGACTCCGGCATGAAGGCGGCTATGGCGACGTAGTCTCCCGGTTCCGGGTTTTCGATCAGCTTGCGGACGGCTGTGTCCAGGTCCGATTCGGAGTCGGCCGACGGCAGATTTCCTGAGTCGAGGATGGCGCGGGCGGCGTCCTTGGCGGCGTTCACGTCGGGCTGGTCGAACGGGAAGATGCCGATGATGTGTCCGGCGACGGCGGTCGCGAATTCCCACTGGAAGAACTGGCCGCCGAGCGCGTAGAGGTCGCCAAGAGTCAGTGCGTAGACCGGGTGGCCGGCCGCTTCGACCGCTGCAGCGTGCACGTCAGTGACGGAGTTGTCTGCGCCATCGAGCCGCATGTAGATGAAGTTGCGGTCGCTGCCATAGTGCTCGGATGCGAGCAGCGGTTCGCCGGCAACCGGGACGAGGCCTTTGCCGTGCTTGCCTGTCGATTCGGCGAGGAGCTGTTCGACCCAGAGACCGAAGCGTTCGAGGCCGGGCGAGGTGATCAGCGTGACCTTGTCGCGACCCGCGTTGGCGTTAGCTCCGAGGACAGCGCCGAGTACCAGGCCGGGGTTTTCTGCGGAGTCTTCACGGCAGCGCTCGGCCGTTGCGGCGGCTGAGCTGGCGATGCGGCTGGTGTCGATGCCGAGGGCGGCAGCAGGGAACATGCCGAATGCGGTGAGCGCGGAGAAGCGGCCGCCGACGTCGCGTGGTGTTTCGAGGTACTGCGCGAACTCGCCGGACTGCGCGCGTTCGGCGAGTGGCGTGCCGGCGTCGGATATGGCGATGAAGTGGCTGGAAGTGTTTTCGATTCCGGCTTCGGTGAGGGCACGACGGAAGTGTTTTTCCAGGGAGAGCGGCTCGACGGTGGTGCCGGACTTGCTGCAGACGGCGAAGGCGGTGGTGGCGAGCGGGAGCGATTCGTTGATGGCGCCGATTGTGCTGGGGTTGACGGTGTCGAGGACGTGGAGACGGACACCGCCGGGCTGTGTGCCGAAGACGGCACGGAGCACTTCGGGCGTCATGCTGCTGCCGCCCATGCCCATGACGACGAGGTCTGTGATGTGGCTGGCCGGTTGGCCGACTTCCCTCTCCCTCGATGGGAGAGGGATTGAGGGAGAGGGTGAAAGCGCTCTGTCATCCTGAGCCTGTCGAAGGGTGCCAGACGGTCGGCCTCTGGCCGACATCCCCTCTCTCTGACTCTCTCCCACAAGGGGAGAGAGGAACTTCTCAGCGTCGAAACTCCCGGGCAGCTCCAGCCAGCCCATGATCTCGGCGGCGGGTTCGGCGCCCGGCGACTCGGCGGGCCACAGCGAGGCATCCTTCTGCCAGATGCGGCTGGCGACGCGGTCGGCCACCAGCTGCTGAAGCACCGAATCGATGTCTGCGGCGGCGGGCGGCATGGCGGCTATCAGGCTCCGTTCGAAAAGAGACATCGCAAGAGCGCGCTACTTTAAAGCAACGGCGTGCCAAGTGAGGCGGACACTAGCCTGCCTTCACCACTTTCCAGTCATAGAAGGCACCGGAACCGTCGGGTTGATCACCTATCAGCACAGCACGTAGATTGTCAGATGAGGAAATCGGAAGCTCTGATTCGTTGGCGATCGTTCTCGTGAACCTGTCGTTCAGTCGGCGAAACGCTTCGATATCTAGTGGCGAGTAGTGGACAGTTACTAGAACCAATCTGTCACTGTCCAGATCCATGCGCGCAACTCCGGCAGTGCCCATGCTGGTGGTACCGGGATACTGCCGTTCCCACCCTACGCCTCGATCGGCGATGAACACTGTGAGTTCGGCTATTTCATCTCTTGCTGGACGATTCACGAAAAGTACGTTTTCAGCAACTGACTGTTCTAATGGCCCAAGAGACACTGAAAACCAGGGGATCACGATTCTGAAAACAAGCTTCAAGCCGGGTGCTGGCTCTTCGCTCGGCTGGAATCTGTGAACAAGCCGATCTTCGAGCCCTCCCTCTGTCAACCAATCAGATTCAGGCCTGTCCCAGTACTCACTCGTGTAAGCGATTCGACACACTCCGCTAGCGTGAATGCTTGCCTTTAGAACGCGAGTCAGTGATCGAACCGCAATATAAAGATCACCGGGACTTGGCTCCGTCCACAATCGGAAAACTGCACTATGCTCCGCTGGGTCACCAGCAGCAACCCGTAGCACCGTGTCGATAGGTTCTACCGTTGGCATATCGCGCCTCCCCAATCACCTCGGGAAGCTGAACTCTTGCAGCTTCTCCTCGTCCACCTCGACGCCCAGACCCGGCGTGTCGGTCACGTGGAAGTAGCCGTCCTTCGGCTCATACGGCTCCTTCAGGATCGACGCCTTCATGGCGTTGGCGTCGTGGCTGTGCTCCATGATCATGAAGTTCGGGCATGACGCCGAGAACTCCACCGTGGCGGCGACCGCCAGGATCCCGCCTCCGCCAACGTGCGGCGCAACCGGGATGTTGTACGTGTCGGCCAGCGTGGCAATGCGGTGGCCCTCGGTGATGCCGGTGCGGCCGATGTCATGCATCACGATGTCGTACGCCCGGCGCTCGAACGCCTCCCGCATCTCGTAGCGAGTGCGGCTCCACTCCCCTATCGCCACCGCCATGTCGAGCGCACGGGCAATCTCCGCCTGCCCGGCGATGTCGCTCGGGTCGATCGGCGACTCCAGCCATGTGAAGTCGAGCGCCTCCAGTTTGCGGCCCAGCTCGATGGAGCTCGAAACGGTCTGGCGCATGTGCACATCGGCCATCAGCTTGATCGAGGGTCCGACGCGTTCGCGCACCGCGGCCGCGATGTCAGCGACGCCGTCACGGTCGACCAGCAGGTGCAGCTTCAACGCCTTGTAGCCGTGGCCGACGTGATACTCGGCCTCGTCCGCCACCAACTTCGGGTCCGTTCCGCCCATCCCGGCGTATAGCAGGATCCTGTCGCGGTAGCGTCCCCCGGCGAGTTTGTGAGCCGGCTTACCGGTCGCCTTGCCGCATATGTCGTAGAGCGCCACGTCCATGCCTGCGAGGGCGTCGATGTAGAAGCCGGTCGGGTGGCCGCGCTCACGCATCGCTCCGTAGGCGCGGGTCCAGATCGCCTCGATGTCGAAAGGGTCGCGGCCGATGACCAGCGGCTTCACCAGCTCCTCGAAGATGGTGCGCGTGACACGGGGAGCGACTGGCGATTGCGCCTCGCCCCAGCCGACGATGCAGGTGTCGGTCTCGAGCCGCACGACGGTCGATTCGTGGTGGTGCGAGTAGATCGACGTGAACGCTGACTGGTCGATGAAGTAGTCGCCGAAGTCGTCAACGGGTGGACGGTCTGCGGCGCTGCCGTGCGATGGCGAGTCGGTCGACGGCGCGCCGACTGACGACGCGGCCTCACTCTTAGGTATTCGGTACGCGTATGCGCGCAGGTCGGTGATTTTCATGTTCGGGTTGGGAAGGCAGGCAGATGTGGGTAGAAGTTGTGGGTCGGTGAGGCTGCGGTAGACGACTCAAAGCTGACAGATCACGCGCGCAGGGCCAGATGCTACAGAAGAAGAGCGAGCGCCGCTGAGGAACGACTGCGTTTGAGCGCGCTAAGGCAGCAGTATGAACTCGGTCGTCTCGGTGCGAGACTCCTCGGAGGCGCCGGACATGGACGTGATGGTCGAGACGAAGAACAGCTCTTTCAGCGTCCCCGTGGCAGTGTCGATCGTGAAATCCCCTCCGTCGTCCCTGGACACGCCACGAACGTCGTCCATAGTAGGAGCCGGACCTCCGGTCTGCGCGGCATGCTGCTTGAGGCTCTCGAAGAGCGCCTGCTCCGCCTCCTCGCCCTCGAAACCGTGCAGCCAGTCGACCGTGTACTCGTCGTCTCCCGGCTCGGAGTCGATCACCAGCAGGAACGCGGTCGCCGGGATGGGCGGGCCTCCGAGCGGGTTCGGCAGCTGCGCGCTCAGCCTGTACTCCCGGTCCACCTGCGCCTTCCAGCCGAACGGCAGCGTGAAGATGTCCATGTCCCTCAGCCCTGTCGAGAGCAGGCCTTCGCTCGTGCCGAAGCTCGCGATGAGGCTATCTGCGGCTGACCGGAAGTCGATGGCATCTGCAGGCGCCAGGGAACCTGACAGGCGTTCGGTCGCCTCGTCTGCGGCCTGTTCAAGCGCCGAGACCAACCGGTCCGGGTTTCGAACCGCGACTATCTTGCCCTCGGGCGAGAGTTCGATCTCGAAGGTGAGGCCGACGGTCAACTCGGCGAGTCCCTGGGCCACGGAATCTGCGCCGGGGTCGCCGGATCCGGAGACCTCAACCGACTCGAGCGTGTAGGTGACGACGAAGCCGCCTGCCGTGGCTTCGACCGCCTCGATGCTCGCTTCCGACTCCGAGAAGCTGCTCGACACGATATCGCCGTCGACGCTCAACTCGCTCGTCTTGAACAGTTCGTAGCCCCAGCGCTGGCCAATGGTCCACTTCGGGGCGAAGTCGATCTCCGGCGCCGGCGGTGTTGGCGACGGACGCGGAGTGGCGGTGCTCGTCGGTGTTGACGATGCCGGTTCGGGCGTGGGC
>JANQEF010000205.1 GCA_028278465.1 Dehalococcoidia bacterium
GAGTGGTGTGGGGCCCGTTACACCATCAAGCTCGCTCTTCAGCGGCGCGTGCCTGGTGGCCATCGATTCGGAGACGACTGCAGATGGATCGCCCCACCCACCGGGTCCCTCGCGCAAGCTCGGGACGAAGGTGATCCTCCCTCCCAAGCTGGGAGCAGGGGATCTGTCGTGCCGAACTCGATCCGGGATATCTCGGATGTTCCTGCGTCTACGGTCAGATCTCTCCCTCTGGTCGAGATGACAAGTAGCGACGCCATCCTGAGCTCGTCGAAGGGTGCGCGTCGTCGACTCGCCCCGATCCCTTCTAGTGTTAGTCCATCGGTAGGTCAGATCTCTCCCTTCGGTCGAGATGACAGACCCGAGTCCACTTCTCCCTCATCCTGCACCTTCTCCCGCTGGGAGAAGGACGTCGTGCCGCCTTTGCCGTCACCGGGCGCAGCCGGGTGCCCGCTTGCGGGCGCGCCCCTACCAAACGGCGCAGAGCATCCGCGTATCCACCCTCTCCCTGCCGGTTTGCACCCAGTTGCGGCTGCTGCCAACCCACGGCTGGCACCCACGGGCATCCCACAGCGGAACGTCACACTGGAAACAGTGCAGCGTGGCGCCAGAGGTCTGCTGATGATGAAGCGAAGCGTGTGGGGCGAAACCACAACCCGCGACAATAAATTCGCGATCGCCGTATCCGGTGTCTTCGCTCTGGTCGCAATCGCCATAAGCATCAGGATCCCGCACTTCGACTCGCCGGCATCGCCGATGTCCCACGTAGCCGGCGAAGTCGTCGGCGCAGTCCTCGCCGTCCTCATCGGCGTCATGCTCATCAGCGTCTCGCGCTCCGCCAGCCAGCCGTGGCTCAGAGTGCTCGGCATCGGCTTCGTCATCGTCGCCGCGCTCGACCTGCTCCACGCAGTGGCAAGCTCGCCCGCCGCCCGGGAAGGCTCGGCCCTCGCCGAGCCGGTCAGCGATTGGGCCTGGATCATTGGCCGCACACTACTCGCCGCCTGCGCTCTGCGGGCCGTCATGACACAGCCCAGGAGCGCGCCTTCCGTATCCGGCGAATCGCTCCGCATCGTCCCGCTCCTCATCGTCCTGGGCCTCGTCCTCGGCTCCGGCGTCGCGGCGATGCTCAGTGGCGGCGACCAGCTCGCCCTGTCGGCGGTCGAGCGGCTGTCAGTCGTGCCCGGCGCGCTCTTCATGGCCGCCTTCGTCCTGATCTTCAGCCGGGGATCCAACGCCCCTCACATCAGCACAGCGTTCGCCATCTTCCTGCTGATGAGCGGCGCCGTCGACACAGCGTTCATGCTTTACTCGGCGGCAGAGTTCGACGGCTACTTCTCGATGGCTCACACGCTGAAGCTGGCCGCCTACGGAGTCGTCATCACCGGCATATTCGCCGAGTCGCAGCGCCTCTACCGGTTCGAGGCGATCACCCGGCGGGAGCTTGGCCGCATCAACGACTCGCTGAACGAGGCGAACCTGCTGCTCACAACGGCGACGAACGATATGAGGGCGCTGAACCAGGTCGGCTGGATCGCAGGAGAGTCGCAGAACATCGCCGACCGCTTCGACGAGATCGCCGATATCGTGCGGTCTCGTATCCCCGCCGACCGCGTCTCCGTCGTGATCGTCGAGCCTTCTGGCATGACCTGCCGTCTGGAGGCGACGGACGGCCTCGCCATTCCGGGACGCGAGATCGGCACGGTGATCAGCCTGACCGGCACGCACTACAGCGAGGTGATCGTCGACCGGCTGACGGTGATCGTGGACGACCGCAACATCGCTAACGCGATCGAACGCCACCCGAAGCTGGAGATCGATGCGCAGCAGGGGATCAGGTCGTGGATAACAGCGCCGATCCTGACGGAGGACGAGGTGGTTGGCGCGTTGTCTGCGCGCAGCACTCAGTCAGACGTCTACGACGACCGTGCGCGGCAGTTCGTCGAGCAGGTTGCGTCGCAGCTTGCCGGCCTCGCCAGGAAGACGCGCCGCCAGATGATCGAGGCTGCGGCGTAGGTTGTCGCGGGAGCGAGGCTCTTCGCCAGCCTACGCTCCGGTAACCGCCGCCCAGTCCGGTCCCAACGTCACCCTGTCACGGTCGGCCATGTCGAAGAAGAACTCCCTGCCGACGTGATCGAGCACCTTCGACTCGGCCTGCTTGCCGGAATCCTTGTCCCAGTCGTCGGGCAGTCCTGGAAGCTTCACCACGATCCCTTCGCCAAGCCTCGAGGTCTCGGCCGGGGCGGATAGCAGCTTGTCGGCGCCGATGAGGTCGACGTACGGTGGACCGAAGTAGTTGCACCAGAACAGTCCCGGCAGGAAGTTGCCGAAATCTCTGCCCACCGCCTCGATGGAGGGCTTCTGAGCCACCACCTTGGCCACGTACTCGACATTCATGTAGACGGTAGCCCAGACCGGACCGAGCCGCGGCGTGAGTTCGATCAGCGCGGTCTCGACCCATTCGTGAGCCGGCCAGCCATCGAACTCCGGCGTGAGCAGGTGGAAGTTAATGCTGTTGAAGAGCAGGGTCCGGCCAGTGAGCATGAGCACATAGGGACGTTCATTCATCGAAACGAACAAGTCGAGGTCGCTCGTGCTTCCGATCAGGTACGCGTCGCCACTCACCCGGTCGGCGTCTGGCCTGTCTTTCGTCAGTTCTCGGAAGAGCTCACCACGCCATGTGACCGCGGCGAACACCTCTTCGAACAGGCTGCCTGGCTGGAGCACGTCGACGGGACGCAGGTCGTCCTCGAACAGCTGGACAGTCAGGCCGTCCGCCCAACTGCCGGTTGCCGACTGAACGAAGTCCTGAACCTGCTGCAGGTCGGGAGCCTGGAGCAACCGGTCGAACACTAGCTCCACTTCGACTCCCGGCCGGGTGATCTCCATGACGTTGCGAAGTGACCTCTGCTCAGGGCGAGCGTGTTGGGAGTCTCAGGCCGGTTCGTTAGCGGAACTGTTGGTCATCGACTCCGCATTTTGGTTATGTACGAAGTGAAGGGACAGCGTGTCGACACTCAAGGTGGATGATCGACCAGAGGTGGCGTGTCGCGTTTTCGCGGCGACCTTGTCCGGCGTTCGCGCCGCCTACGCCTCACGCACCTCCGACAGCGTCACCTCGCCGTCATCCACGCTGTAGACATGCGTGGCAATCTCCTCGACGATCGCCGGGTCGTGGCTGGCGCAGATGATCGTGCCGTCATACTCATCCAGCGCCGAAAGCAGCTCATCCCGCGTCACCGCGTCCAGGTGGTTCGTCGGCTCATCCAGCAGCAGCACATTGTTCGGCTCGATCAGGAACTTCGCTAACGCAAGCCTGCTCTTCTCGCCGCCCGAAAGCATCGCAACCGACTTGAACACATCGTCGTCCGAAAACAGAAACCTTCCCAGCACGCCGCGTAAAGTCCCATCCGGCTCGTCGCCCGCCGACTTCCGCACCTCGCCGAGCACCGTCTCCGACCGGTCCAGCGACTCGTCCTGGTGCTGCGCGTAGTAGCCAACGCGCGCCCGCTCCGCCCAGCGCACATCGCCCTCCGTCTGCTCAACCTCGCCCGCCAGGATGCGCAGCAGGGTCGACTTGCCGCCGCCGTTCGGCCCGACAAGCGCTACCTTCTGCCCGCGCTCGACCTCCAGGTCCACGTCCAGCAGCACCGGCGCGCCTTCCCACTCGTGCCCCAGCGAGGCGATATCCAGCACGAGACGCTCCACGCGGCCGGTCGAGCGGATGCGGAACTGTGTTGTGCTCACCGCCTCCGGCCGGTCGATGCGCTCGATCTTCTCCAGCATCTTGATGCGGCTCTGCACCTGCCGCGCCTTCGTCGCCTTCGACCGGAACCGCTCGATGAACCGCTCCTGCCGGGCAATCTGCCTGGCCTGCCGCTCGGCAGCGTCCATCTGCTGCTCCTCGGCCTCCTGCCGCTGGTCCAGGAACTGCGAGTAGCTGCCGGCGTAGGGCACGACCCGGCCGCGCTCGATGCTCAGGATCCGGGTCACGACGCGGTCCAGGAACTCGCCGTCATGCGTGACGATCACCAGGATGCCGGGATACTCGGATAGCTCGCCCTGCAGCCAGTGCCGAGACGCCCGGTCGAGGTGGTTGGTCGGCTCGTCGAGCAGCAGGTGCTCGGGCTGCCGCACCAGCACCTTTGCCAGCGATATGCGCATTCGCCAGCCGCCTGAAAACTCGCCGCATAGCTTGTCGAGGTCCTGCTTCGCGAAGCCGAGGCCCTCGGTGATACGGCTGATGTCGGGTTCGGCCCGCTGCCCGCCTAGGATGCGGAAGCGGTCTTGGCCGCGGTCGAGCTCGGTTGAAAGCTCTTCGACGCGCTCCGGATTCTCGACCATCTCGGCTTCGATCTCGGTGATGCGAAGCCGGACGGCGTTGGCTTCGGGCAGCGCGTTCCACATCTCTTCGCGCAGCGGAAGGTCGAGGCCGATGTCGGACTCCTGCCTGAGGTATGCGAGTTCGCCGCCGGTGATGTTTGCGCGGCCGGAGGTGGGTGTGATGTGGCCTGCAATGAGCTGCAGCAGGGTGGTTTTGCCTGCGCCGTTTGGCCCGACAAGGCCGACTCGCTGGCCGCTGGAGATGGTGAAGCTGGCGGGCGCGAAGAGGCGGCGCGCGCCGAATGACATTGCGAGGTTTTCTGCGGAGATCATGCTGGTTTTCCGGTTGAGCAGGTGGTGGCGGAGGCGACAGGGAGAAGGCGCAGGTGGTGTTCGCCTGCGCTGTCGGCGGCCCGCTGGAAGACCGCCGTATGTCACCTACTCAAGCAGCAGCATTTCCCATTTCCGAGATGGAGTATTCGGAGAAGTGGCATCTCAATTGTATGGCATGCGGGTTCGGGGTCACGGCGTGAGAAATTGTCATCTGGACCGAAGCGGCAGGAGAGTCCTGTCATCTCGACCAAAGGGAGAGATCTGGCCGTACATGCGGCGTTGGCCTGAGAGATTCCGGATCAAGTCCGGAATGACAGATCACCCCTCCCAGCTTGGGAGGGGGTGAAGGGGGAGGGTCATTCGTCTTGGTTGAAGACAAGTAGGTGTGTCATCACCGACCCTCCCTCTAACTCCCTCCCAAGCTGGGAGGGAGAACGACCTTCGTCCCGAGCCTGCGCGAGGGACCCGGCGGGTGGGGCGACCCATCTGCAGCCGTCTCTGAATCAGCGGTCACCGGGCGCGCGCCGTTGGAGAGTGAACTTGACGGTATGTCGTGCCCCGCGCCACCCCAGATCCTTCGCTGCCACTCAGGACGAAGGTCGTCGCGGCGTCACCAATGACCCTCCCTCTAACTCCCTCCCAAGCTGGGAGGGAGGACTTTCCTTCTCCCAGCGGGAGAAGGTGCAGGATGAGGGAGAAGTAGGCTCACATTGACGAGTCAGATCTCTCCCTTCGGTCGAGATGACAAGTTCCTCCCGCTCCTCGTTGCGTACACGAACGTCATCACACCCTCTATCAGCAGCGTCAGCGCGACCGCACCTGCCCCGACCGCCGCTCCGGTGAAATCCGTCAGCGTAACCGTCAGCGACACCCACAGCACCAGCACAATCAGCCGTGCGATGTTGATGATCACGATCGGCCTTGTGTTGCGGTCCCGCATCAGCCGTGCTGCGAAGAACTGCTCGCTCACCAGCACCAGCGGCAGCGCCGCCATCAGCTGAAACGCGAACCTTGCCAGCTCGAACAGCCGGTCCTCCGTCCCCAGCACGTCCTTCAGCACCAGCTCCGTCACAGGCGGCACAAACGCGATCGGTAGCGTCGCCGCCGATGTCAGCAGCCCTACCACCAGCATGAAGCGCAGCACACGCGCCCTCGAAAACGCCAGCGCCATCAGCGCCAGCGTCGAGTTCTGCACGCCGTCCGTCGCCGCGCTCACCGTCTGAAACAGTCCGAACGCCACCGAAACCGCCGCAATCGACACCGTCGGTTCCGACGCCCTCGCCATGCTTGC
>JANQEF010000224.1 GCA_028278465.1 Dehalococcoidia bacterium
TCGACGAAGCATTGACCCACGTCGTCGTCGACCTGAGCGGCCGCGGCTACGCCGTCGTCGACATCGGCTCCGTCAACAACGTTGGCGAATTCCCGGCCGACCTTGCGCGCCACTTCTTCGAGGCGATGGCGCTGGAAGGCAGGTTCAACCTGCACGTGCGAGTGCTGAGCGGCACCAACGAGCACCACGTCATCGAGTCAGCTTTCAAGGCGTTCGCTCGCGCGCTTCGGGCGGCGGCAGAGATCGACCCGCGCAACCCGGACGGCGTTCCGAGCACCAAGGGCACGCTGACCGACTAACCTGTCGTTGCCGGCTCGGCGACCGGCTCTACCCGGAAGTAGTACTGCTCGATAACCGGGTTCGCCAGCAGCTTCTCGCACATCTGCTCAACTGCGGCCTCTGCGGCCTCGGCGCTCGCCTCGTCCAGCCTTACCTCGAAGTACTTCCCGGCGCGCAGGGATTCGATCGAGTCGAAGCCGAGACGGCCGAGTCCCTGGGCGATCGTCTTGCCCTGCGGGTCGTTCACAGTCGGCTTCAGCGTTACGCGGATGTGTGCGAGGAATTTCATGCGAAGTATGTTAGCGGCGAACCGGACCCGAACAAAGCCCGAGCCGTTCGTTACCGCGCCGCTTCGTAGCTCGCCTGCAGATCGGCGTCAAACCACTCGATCTCGATGCCTTCGAGAAGCTGCTGCTCGGCAACCCGCAAGTCGTTGAACCACTGGTCGATGGTGACCTGGCTCGAGTCGTCCCGATCGCCAGCCAGGAACCGGTTCGCAGCCGCCAGTGAGAGACCGTCCCGGTATCTGCCCATTTGCGCTTCCCAGTACGCATCGCGCGACTCCGCCATCTCCCGGGAGACCAGTCCGTCAACGAACGACTTACAGCCCGGCTCGGCTTCACACGAAGCGCGGTTCAGCTCCATCTGCCTTCTCGCCTCGTCCGCGTCTCCGACCAGTCCCTCGAGTTCGGCGACCCTCAGCTTCAGCCCGTTCACGATCTCGGCGTCGACCGCCTGTTTGATCACCTGGTTGCGGCCGAGCGCCTGCTGGCCCGCTCGATTGAGAAACGCGGCCTCGATCACGTTACGAGTCACCTCAATCGCGCCGACGCGGGCGACGACATCGGTGAGCGCGCTGATCCGGATCGCCTCCGAGACCTGCTGATCAAGCCCTGCGGGAACCGGGGTTTCAGCGCTATCTTCTGAGTCCTCGAAAGGCCCGGCGATCACCCAGAACAGGCCGACCGCGACCACGGACGCGATCAGCGCGAATACGCCGAACTGAAGCCTGTTCCGAGTCATCCGTCCCATGCGCTCGGTCAACCGGTGAAAACTACGCCGTCGAGCCGCGACCGCCCGCCAAAGTCGCTGGCTAGAACGAGTTTCCGGGGATGCTCTCCGGCGCCCTGTCCTGGTAGGCGTCGATGAAGTCCAGGATCCCCTCGCGGTCGATCTCGTTCATGTGCATGTGGTGCCGCCACGCAGTCACGGCGATCTTGTTTCCGCCGTCGATGCCCGAGTACGGAGACAGGATGAACTGCGACCGGTTCCTTGGGATGAAGTCTTCTAGCTGCGCAACGATGTCGTCGCAGCCGTCAGGGCAGTCGTAGTGCAGGCCGATGCCGCCGTGCTCCAGGTTATGGATCAGCACCTCGTCCGGCAGCGGGTCTTCGTAGATGCCCCAGCGCGCCGGGGCCGGGACGCCGGCCGGTGTCTCGGCTGCGAACCAGTGCGGGCCTGAAGTGGCGGGCCGCTCGGTGTAGCCGGTGCCGAACTGGCCGGGCGGTATGTGCAGGCCGCCGTTGTCAGGGTCCGGCGGGACCGGACCGCCCGAGTTGAAGCGATCAGAGTTCAGGCCGTCGCCATGCGATGCAGATGTACCGTGACCGCCGCCCAATCCCGGGCCGAGCGTCAGCGCCATGATGAAGAGGATGGCGAGCAGGCTGCCGCCGGTCACGTACAGGGTGCGCCTGCGCTTCTTGCGGGCCGCGCTGCGCTGCCTGCGCTCAGCGCGGATCTGCGACTTCGTCACGCCGCGCCGGCTCTCGGGCCGCGTGCTTGCCACTCGCTTCGGGTCGTCTTTACTTGCCATGCGTCGCTACCGTCTAGTCGTTCCGAGTCGTATCGGCTTCGTCGAACCTGTCTTCAGATTGTCAGGGACTTGCCCGTCAGGCGCCGGTATGCGCTCAAGTATCGCTCCTGCGTCTGCGCCACCACATCGGGCGGTAGCGAAGGCGCGGGTGGCGTTTTGTCCCAGTCCTGCGTCTCAAGCCAGTTGCGCAGGTACTGTTTGTCATACGCTGGCGGAGCGGTCCCCGGCTTCCAGTCGTTCACATCCCAGAACCGGCTAGAGTCCGGTGTCAGCACCTCGTCTATCAGGGTCAGCTCACCGTCGATGAAGCCGAACTCGAACTTGGTGTCTGCCAGAATCATACCCTGAGCCTCGGCGTGGCCGTGTGCTGCGGCGAACACCTGAATGCTCTTCTCTTCGAGTGTTTGATACAGGTCTACGCCAACGAGGTTCTCACCCTCTTTCCGCGTAAGCGCCACGTCGTGGCCTTCCTCCGCCTTTGTTGATGGCGTGAACACCGGCTCTGGAAATCTTTCCGCTTCGCGCAGGCCCGCAGGCATCGGGGCGCCGTTCATCGTCCCGGACCTCCGGTACTCGGCCCACGCGGTGCCGGTGATGTAGTTGCGAACGACGCACTCCATCTCGACGCGCTCGGCCCGCTTGATCACCGTCGACCTGCGCTCGTAGCCGTCCGGAAGCGCGGCCAGCGCACCGGTCCGCGGTACATGCTTTATCGCTTCAGTGTCAGAAACGACGCCGACCATGTGGTTCGGCACAACGTCCTTCAACAGATCGAACCAGAAGGTGGACATCTGGGTAAGGATCACGCCTTTGCCGGGAATCGGGTCAGGCATGATCACGTCGAAGGCCGATATGCGGTCTGTGGCGATCATCAACAGAAGGCCGTCGCCGATGTCGTAGATATCGCGGATCTTGCCGCGGTTCAGCAGGCCGGGCAGTGCGCTCTCGTAGATCGTCTCGGTGGTTGTCACTGGCTGGCTCCTTTCGGAAAGCCCAGGCGGCTAAAGCTGTGGTCGGCGTAGCGGAGATAAAAGCCGTAGTCGAACAGCGGCTCGATCTGGTCAGGTTCGAGGTGCTCCCGGATCAGCGAGTCCGACTTCACCAGCTCGCGGAAGTCCTTCTCCTCGTCCCATGACTTCATGGCGCAGCGCTGCACCGTGTCGTAAGCGGCCTTGCGGTCCACTCCGGCCTCCACCAGTGCCAGCATCACCCGTGGCGAGAAGACGAGGCCGCGTGTCAGCTCCAGGTTGCGCATCATGCGGTCCGGGAACACCAGCATCCCGTCGATGATCCCGGTCATCAGGTGCAGCATGTAGTCGACGGCGAGCGCTGAGTCGGGCAGGATTACTCGCTCCGCAGACGAATGCGAAATGTCGCGCTCGTGCCATAGCGCAACGTTTTCGAGCGCCGCCTGCGAGTTCGCCCTGACAACACGCGCCAGCCCGCAGATGCGCTCTGAAAGCTCCGGGTTGCGCTTGTGCGGCATCGATGACGAGCCCTTGGTGACGAAGCCCGGTGTGCCGAACGGCTCCTGCACTTCGCCGACCTCGGTCCTCTGCAGCCCGCGTATCTCGGTGGCGATCTTGTCGAGCGTTGCCGCCACCAGCGCCATCACCTGCACGAACTCGGCGTGGCGGTCGCGCTGTATCACCTGATTCGAGACAGGTGCCGGCTGCAGTTGAAGCTGCCGCGCGACCGACTCCTCGATCTCCGGCGGCACGCTGGCGAAGGTGCCGACCGGGCCGGAGAGCATGCAGATCGCCACCCGCTTGCGCATCGCGGCCAGCCGCTCACGGTTGCGACGCATCTCGTCCCACCACATCGCAAGCTTCAGCCCGAAGCTCATCGGCTCGGCGTGGATGCCGTGTGACCGGCCGATACTCGGTGTGTCCCGGTGCTCAAGCGCGCGCTTCTTGAGGACGTCCATCAGGCCGGCGACGCCTCTGTCCACGATGTCCGTCGCCTGAGCCATCTGCATGCCGAGCGCCGTGTCCTTGACGTCGTTCGAAGTCAGGCCGTGGTGGATCCAGCGGCTCTCTGTGCCAAGCGACTCTGCGACGGCGCGGGTGAAGGAGACAAGGTCGTGCTTGGTCTCCTCGAACAGCCGGTCGTAGGTCTCGCGGCTGAACTTAGCCGAGCGGATCTTCTCCATGTCCTCGGCGGGGACGACGCCAAGATCGGCCCAGGCCTGCGACGCAGCGATCTCGACCTGCAGCCACAGTTCGTAGGTGTTGTCATCGGACCACACCTTGCTCATCTCGGGACGGGAATATCGTGGGATCATCTCTGTTCCGGCCCGATGGCCTGCGGCTCCGTACTCAACTGCTTGACCAGCTCCGTGACGGGCGAAAAGTCCTCGAACGGAGTAGCCGTGACGCCGTTTTCATTGCAGATGCGCAGCAGGCGGTCCCTTGCGAAGACATGGTCGGCTTTCGGCGCAGCGCAGGCGTCAGATGTGCTGCCGTCACCGACGAACACGGTTGTGGCTCCGTCTCCGGCGAGTGTCAGCGCCTTGCATTTGCAGGTCGCCCAGTCGCCGCGGCAGGGCTCTTCGCCAGCGTCACCAAAAGGGTAATCGTATCCGAAGTTGGCTCTCTCGGAGTCGTGCCTCGTGGCCGTTCCGCATACGACGCCGAGGTGCTGGAGGCCGTGCCGACGAAGGACCGGTTCGATGTAGATGTCGAGCCCGGCGGAAGCGACGGTGAAGGTGCCGCCGGCGCTGTCTACAGCTTCCAGCAGTTCTGAGAGTCCAGGGCGCAACTCGATGTTCTCCGCGGCGGCTTCCTGCAACTCTTCCACCGGCGCGGTCACGGCGTCGAAGCACCTTTCCTGGTACTCGCGGAACGTGATCTCACCCGCTCGGTACTGCTTCGAAAACCGTTCCAGCGCCTCAGGCGCGAACCGCCTGAGCAGGAAGTGCGCGACGTTGCGGGTTGTGAGCGTGTCGTCGAAGTCGGCGAACACCGCTATGCGCGACTCGCCGCTCACCGCTGCGGTCCGGCGCCCGCGGCCACGGCGCGCTGGCCGACGGCACGCTCTGCGATATCGGTGCGGTGGTGCTCGCCGTCGAAGCTGATCTCTTCGACCGCGGCGTAAGCCTCGTCCCTGGCGGTTTCAACATCGTCGCCCGAGCCGACCACCACCAGCACGCGGCCACCCGCCGTTACTACATCGCCGTCCTCGTCTTCAGCCGTCCCCGCGTGGAAAACCAGCCCGGCGTCTTCGAGGCCGCTGATCGGCAGTCCTGTTCGATACTTCCCGGGATATCCACCCGACGTCATGACCACGCAGAC
>JANQEF010000229.1 GCA_028278465.1 Dehalococcoidia bacterium
GCCGCGCGATGTGGCGTTCGAGTTCCTGCTGTTTTGCCAGCGCAATCCGAAGCCGTGTCCGGTCGTCGAAGTCCTCGAGCCCGGCCAGGTCGAGGCGAAGATCTCGGCGCCCGGCTCGGACATCCGCACGGATGTGCCGCTCTATCGCGTCTACAAGGACGGAGAGTTCGTCGATGAGCCGAAGACGCTGAACGACTGGTGGCGCGACGACCTCGTTACCTTCCTGCTCGGCTGCAGCTTCTCGTTCGAGCATGCGCTGCTGCGCAACGGGATTGAACTGCCTTACTACGGCACCGAGCGCAACGTGCCGATGTTCACGACGTCGGTCGACACGGTGGCTGCCGGACCGTTCTCAGGCCCGCTGGTGGTGAGCCAGCGCTGGATACCGGAGAACAAGGTTGTGAGGGCGGTGCAGGCGACTTCACGCTTCCCGTCTGTTCATGGCGCGCCGGTGCACATCGGCGACGGGGCGTCGCTGGGCATCGAAGACCCGTACAAGCCCGATTTCGGCGATGCCTGGATCCCTGAAGACCCGACGCTGGTACCTGTCTACTGGGCGTGCGGCGTGACTCCGCAGGCGGTGGCGATGGCGTCGAAGTCGGAGCTGATGATCACGCACTCGCCGGGCCACATGTTCGTGACCGACCTGCAGGACGAGGAGCTGGCTGTCATCTAGTCGAGCGCTTCGTCCGCAGCCCTGTCTCGTTCCGTTTTTTTACCTGATCGGTCGCTGATCACGTGCGCCATGCGGGCATCGCGGGATAAGATTCGCCGCATGCCACACTCATCCATCGAAGACATCATCCTGCAGGACGACAACCGCGGCATCTCCGCGCTGCGGCCGCACCTGCCATCCAACTTCGTCCAGGTCGCCGCCGAGCAGGTGCTTGAGCGGCCTGGTAAGGCGCTCATCATCACCGGCTTCTACATCGCCTACGCAGGCGCTTCGGAGACCGACGGCCCGCCGGGCGCGGTGGCTATCGGCCAGGCTCTTGAGAAGCTGGGATACGAGATCGTCTACGTGACCGACCAGTGGTCGCTGGACGTGGTGAAGTCGATATCCGGCGACACCGAGGTGATCGAGTTCCCGGTCGCATCGCACTTCGAGTCGTCGCAGTTCGCCAACGAGGTCACATCGAAGCACAGCCCTTCGCTCCTCATCTCCATCGAGCGCGCCGGGTTGGTAGGCGACGGCACGTACCGCAACTGGAAGGGCGAGGACATCTCGAAGTTCAACGCGAAGGTCGACCACCTGTTCGACCAGCACCCGTACTCGGTCGGAATCGGCGACGGCGGCAACGAGATCGGTATGGGCAACCTGCGAGAGGTGATTCCGGGCACTCCGAAGCTGCCGGACAACCCGTGCGTGACGACTACGACCGAGCTCATCATCGCCAGCACGTCGAACTGGGGCGGCTACGGCCTCGTGGCGCAGCTCGGACTGATGACCGGCAAGGACCTGCTGCCGTCGGTCGAGCAAGGCTACGAGTGGGTGAAGCGGAACGTGGAGGTGGGCGCGGTCGAGGGGATGAGCGGCGAGGCGAAGGACTGGGTGGACGGCCGCGACCCCGAGGCCGACGCGATGTGCCTGCGTGACCTGCACGACTTCGTGGCGGCGCAGGGCTGACTCAGCCGGGTTTTCTGTCGGGCGTCCTGCGGGGAGGCGGAGTCTGATCCTCCTTCACCAGCGTCTCTCGCACGAAGAACAACAGTATCAGCGCGCCGGCCGCGCCGATGCCCGCCGTCACCACCGAAGCCGCGCCGAGGGTGATCACTGAAGCGATGCCGCCGATCGCAAACGGACCTGAAGCACCGCCCGCGTCTGATATGAACCGCCAGACACCCAGGAACTCGCCGGGATTGTCCCTCGGCGCAAAGTCGACGCCCATCGTCAGCACGAGCCCGCTCGAAAGCCCGTTGCCGAGACCGACCAGCACGCCTACCAGCATCAGCAACCCGAAGTTGTCTGCGAACGGCACCAGCGCGAAGCCGCCTGCCAGGATGAAATATGCCGGAACGCCGATGTGCTTGCGCCCCCAGCGGTCCATCACGTAGCCCACGACCGGGAACATCACCGAGTCGATGGTCGACATCACGCCGAACAGGATGCCAGACTCGGTGCCGCCCAGTCCGAGCTCGGCGACCGACAGCGGCAGGATCAGCTCGCGGGCTGCTCGCAGGAACTGCAGCGTGATGGCGGCGACTCCAGCCGTGGCGAAGATGCCGCGGTTGTCGAGCAGCGTGTGGCCGAGCGCAGGGAAGATGTTGTGGCCGGCGGCTCTGGCGCTTGTCTCGATCTTCTCGCGGAAGCTGAAGATGACCACGCTTGCGGTCACGCCCGCGACGATCGCCTGAGCGAAGAACGGCGCTCGCTCGTCGACGACGTCGAACAGGATCCCGCCGAGGAAGAAGCCCGCGATTCCCGCGACACGGCTGATGCCGCCGAAGAGAGACAGAGCGCGGCCGCGGTTGGCGACCGGTACGGCCTGCGCGATGTAGACGTGGCGGGAGATGCTCCAGAGGGCGAAGCTGATGCCGGCGAGCAGGCGGGCCGAGACCAGCCAGCCGATGTTTGGACTGAGGCCGCCGAGGATCGCCGCAATGGCAAAGAGCAGCACGCCGCCGAGCATCACTCGCCGCAACCCGAACATGGAAACGAGGATGCCGGCCGGGACGTCGAAGATCATGGTGCCGAGCGGCCGCGCAGTGACCAGGAAGGCGATCAGCACCGCGGATGAGTTGAACTCCTCGCCGGCGAAGATCGGGAGGATGGGGACAAGCAGCCCCTGGCCGAATGTCAGCAGGAACGACGGGGCGTAGACGGACCAGAGGAGCGACCTGATCTGGAATTTCGGCGCGGCAGGGCCGCGATCTGACGGGAGGTCGGGTGGCATAGACGAGGAATGCTACGCCTGACCAGCGCGGCCTGCCGGACAGGTGGTGCGGCCGTCCGGATGCGTAGATGGACAGGACTTCCGACCGGGATGCCAGCCGGAACCGTCTTCCGCCGCTAGCGGTCTGCGGCTACTGCGGTGACCAGGTGGCCATCACGCCTGCGCCGAGCGAGATCGGCGGCAGGCTCGAGCCGGACACGTCGAACAGCCAGACCGACGGCACCTCGTCGCCGGACTGGACCCGGACGCCGGTCGAGGTATCGCTCACAAGCAGCCCGCTGAACAGCACGCTGTTGGAGTCGGGCGACCACAGCCGCAGGTTGGCCGCGTACTGGTCGAAGAACGCCGAGATGAAGCTCATCTCGAAGGTCGGCTCCACCACGGCGATCTCCTCCACCGCGCCGGTGTCGACGTCGACTACGCTCAGCACCGCCTGGCCGGGATCTTCGTTGATGCCAACGGTCAGCAGCTTCTTCCCGTCGGGCGACCACCAGAAAGCGGCCACAAAGTCCTCGACCAGCGTCCGGGCATCGCCGCCCGTGGCGTCGGCCACCAGAAGCCGGTCGAAGATGCCGTTTCGTGTGCCGGTCCCAAACGCGATGCGGCTCCCGTCGGGCGACCACGCAAAGCCGTTCGACGCCTGCGCTTCCAGCAGAGGCATCGGCTCATCCAGAGAAGCAGCCGAACCTCGCAGGATCTGACGGCCGCCTCCGAACGCATCGACGTAGATGAAGTCGTCGCTGACCGGCGAGAAGAGCGGCACACGATACGAGATCGAGCCGTTGCCGATCGCCTCAGAACTCTCGCGGCTGCCATCCGCCGCGAACTCGTGCAACACCAGCCGCTCTGCGGTGTGGACCAGCATCTTGGAGCCGTCAGCGGACCAGTCGACGTAGACGGGCGCGCCGTTGGAGACCGATGCGCCGGGGCCGCTCTCGACGTCCACGACGAAGGTTGCAAGGCCCTCACCGATGTTGGCGATGAGCACAACGGAGTCGCCGTCGGGATGCCAGAGCGGGAAGTGGGGAACGCCGCTGCCAATGCCGTTGGTGCCGGGAACGTCCCGGTAGATCAGCTCGGGCGCGGCGTTGGCCGGGGTCGCCGAAGTCCTGAGCAGCGAGGTCTCCAGCCCGCCATCGACGTCCGGTGTGAAGGCGGTGATGAGAAGGTGCCTGCTGTCCGGTGACCACGAGGGCCACGAGAAGAACTCGCCCAGCACGCCGCCGAGCAGCGCCGGGTTCGACGAGGTGAGCTGCCAGCGGTTCGAGCCGTCGGGGTCGATGAGGTAGACGACGCCGTTGGTGGAGACGACGGCGATGCGGTTGGATGCGGCAGGCGACTGCGTGGCGGGCGAGGCGGCGGCCTGTGATGTGGCGTCAGGCCGCGTTGCCGGAGCCGGGTCGGCCGTAGCCGCAGCTGCTTCGGACGGCGACCGGGTTGCGGTTGCAGGCGCGGACGTTGGCTCTTCGCTGTTGCTCGAAGTGCAGGCGCCGATCACGAACGCGGCGGCGAGTAACGTCGTCAGGGCGATAATGCGTCTACGGCGCTTGCTGAGATAGGTCATGCTGCCGGTAGTTCGGGCCGGATAGGGTTTCAGATCAAGCGAGAGCGGCATCCAGTGAGATGCGTGCTCCGGCGATACGGTCTGCGGCCGAGTCTACTACCGCCCGGTTTCGTCGAAGTCGAGACCGATGTCCAGCGCCTTCACCGAGTGCGTCAGCGCGCCTACGGAGATCATGTCCACGCCGGTCTCGGCGATCTCTCGCACCGTCTCCAGCGTCACGTTGCCGGAAGCCTCGGTGAGACATTTGCCCCGGCACATACCGGCGGCGGCGCGCATGTCGGCGATCGACATGTTGTCGAGCATCACGATGTCGGCTCCGCCTTCGAGAGATGCCGCCACTTCGTCGAGCGTCTCGACCTCTACCTCGACCTTGACTGTGTGCGGCGCGGCTGCGCGGGCCTGCTTGACAATCTGCTGCAGGTTCAGACCTTCAGCCCGCAGCGCGGCGATGTGGTTGTCCTTGATCAGCACGCCATCGGACAGGTTGCGCCTGTGGTTCCGGCCCCCGCCAGCTGCGACCGCGGCCTTGTCGATGGTCCGCAGCCCGGGCGCCGTCTTGCGAGTGTCGAGTATCGCCGCTTCGGTGCCGGCGACTGCGGCGACGTACTCGGCGGTCAGCGATGCGATGCCGCTCATGCGCTGCATGAAGTTGAGGGCGACGCGCTCGGCGCGGAGGATGGAGCCGAGGCTGCCGGAGACGATCGCCACGGTCTCGCCGCCTTCGACCGCGTCGCCGTCCACCATACGCGCCGCGTAACGAACTGATGGATCGACGCGGGCGAACACGGCGCGGGCAACATCCAGCCCGGCGATGACGCCGTGCGACCGAGGCACGAAGCGGGCGGACGCCTCGACGTCGCTCTGGATGAGCGAGTCAGTGGTGACGTCGCCGCCGGAGAGGTCCTCGGCGAGCGCTGCGTCGACAACGCGCTCAAGCTCTATGGGATCGATGGTTTGCATGAAGTTCGGCCGATTCGGAGCCGCGGGAAGTCGCGAATCACTGGAGTCAGACGACTCGGCTCGCTTGCCCCGGTCCGTGAATCGGCCTCCAGCCGCCTACCTGCTGATCTCCAACATGCGGTCCAGCGCCAGCCGGGCGTTCGCCTTCGTCTCCGCCGGAACCTCGATGCGGTTGATCATCAGGCCGGCAACCAGCCCTTCCAGAACCCACAGCACGTAAGCCGGGTGGATCCGGTACATCGTTGCGCACGGGCACACCACCGGGTCCAGGCAGAACACCTCCTTGTCGGGGTTCTCCTTCGCCAGGCGGCTCACCATGTTGATCTCGGTGCCAACGCCCCAGGCCGTGCCGGCGGGAGCGGCATTGATCATGTTCTGGATGTACTCGGTTGAGCCAACGTAATCGGCCGACTCCACCACCTCTTTCACGCACTCCGGGTGGACGATGATGTTCACGTCCGGGTTGTCCAACCTCGCATCCTCGATCTGCTTCGTAGTGAAGCGGGTGTGGACGGAGCAGTGGCCCTGCCACAGGATCACCTTCGACCTGCGAACCTGCTCAGGCGAGAGGCTACCCATCGGCTTGAACGGGTTCCAGACGACCATGTCGTCCTCGGAGATTCCCATCTTCTTCGCCGTGTTGCGGCCGAGGTGCTGGTCCGGGAGGAAGAGCACCTTGTCGCCGTGCCGCCATGCCCACTCGAAGGCGCGGTCGGCGTTCGAGGACGTGCAGACCAGGCCGCCGTTCTCGCCGCAGAGCGACTTGATGGCGGCCGTCGAGTTCATGTAGGTGATGGGAACGACAGTTCCCTGGCCTTCGAGCACAGACTGCATATCGTCCCAGCAGTCTTCCACTTCTTCGAGGTTCGCCATGTCGGCCATCGAGCAGCCGGCGGCCATGTTCGGCAGGATCACCGACTGGTCGTCCGAACTGAGGATGTCGGCTGTCTCGGCCATGAAGTGGACGCCGCAGAAGACGATCGCGCGGGCCTCTTTCACTTCTGCCGCCTGTTTAGACAGCAGGTAAGAGTCGCCGCGGATGTCGGCGTACTTGATTACGTCTTCTCGCTGGTAGTGGTGGCCGAGGAGGATCACCTGTTCGCCGAGGGCTTCTCTTGCCTCGGCGATCCCGGCGTCGATCTCTTCTGGAGAGAGCTTCATGTACCGGGTTGGGATCTTTTGCCAGCGGACGCCGGCCTTGAACTCCTCTTCGAGCGTCTGCGTTCGAAGGTTTCCGTCGGACCGGCAGAATGCAGACTGTTCCAGTTCGGTGATCGGAATCACGGTCTGCCGGCTCAGAGTCATCGTCATTTTGTTTTGACCAGCTCTTTCTGAGTCTGGGTGGCCCGTAAGTCTCCTTCGAGAGACCATGGCGAAGCTCCGGTGATTCCTGTTGTCACCGTGTCGCCCAGGGCGGGCCCACCGCCTGTCAGGTAAACAAGTTTGTCGCCTCTCGTCCTCCCGCGAAGGCGTCCTCGGGTTTCTCCATCTACTAGGATATCGAAATGTTGACCTACGAGGTCAGCATTTATCTCGGACTGAATCCGTGCCTGCAGGTCATCGACCACGCGCAGCCGTCTCTTCTTCTCGTCCCTTGAGACGGTGTCCGGCATGCGGCGAGATGCGTACGTTCCCCTGCGCTCCGAGTAGGCGGCCGAGTGTACCTTGTCGAAGCGCACCTGTTCCAGCAACCGGATCGAGTGATCGAACTCGGCGTCCGATTCGCCGGGGAATCCGACGATCAGATCGGTCGTCAGCGTGACGTTCGGGATGGTGTCCCTGATCTCGTCGATCCGCTCCATGAACTGTCCGCTCGTGTAGCCGCGGCGCATCTCGGCCAGCACGCGGTCGTCGCCGGCCTGGAACGGCAGGTTCACGTTCTCACACACCTTCGGCAGATCGCTGATGGCGCGGATGATGCGGCGAGACATGTCGTTCGGGTGCGAAGTGAGGAAGCGGATGCGCTCGAGGCCGTCGATCTCGTGGATACGCTCCATCAGGTCGGCAAGGTCGACGCGAGGCCGCAGGTCATGGCCGTAGGAGTCGACGTTCTGGCCAAGCAGCGTGACCTCTTTGACGCCGCGCTCGACCAGCCGTGTCACCTCTTCGAATAGCTCTTCGACCGGACGGCTCATCTCGCGGCCACGGCGATAGGGAATGATGCAGAAGGTGCAGAACTTGTCACAGCCGTGGACGATCGGGACGAAGGTGGCGACGTCGGGCTGGTTAGGCGTCAGGTTGGCGAGGCAGCCTTCGATGCTGAGGCCGGTGCGAGCGCCGACGGTCTCGACTATCGGCTGGAACTCCTGTGGCCGCGCCCACACGTCCACCTGAGGGAAGCGTCGCTTCAGGTCGGTGTGGTCGGGGCCGACCATGCAGCCCATCACCGCAATCACGCGGTCCGGGTCGTCCAGCTTCTCCTTGCCAAGCCTGCCGAGAAGCCCTGTCGCCGTGTCTTCTGCCGACTGGCGTACGACGCAGGTGTTCACCACAACCACGTCCGCAGCCTCGATCCGCTCCTCGCGCTCCAGCCCCATCCGCTCCAGGCTCACGTCGAGCCGCTGCGAATCGGCGACGTTCATCTGGCATCCGACTGTCCAGACGTGATACGAGGGCATGGTGTTAAGGCGAAGTTAGATCGTTACGGCCGTCACAATGGTTTAACTGACTAGGATAGCTCGCCTGCAGGTGCGGTCAAGACGATATTCGGGTCACGATTGTGGGCAGATTCGCGCAGATTTGGCGGCGCAGAGGTCTGGGTGACGTGCATTTACCCGGCGCAGCGTATCCTTTGCCGGTGGGACCGAATTACGTTCAGAACGGGATGAGTGAAGCCACTTGCGAGAAGACAAGACAGTTGCGATTGGCGTGATCGGCTGCGGGTCGATGGGCGCGGAGCTTGCCGGAGCAGTCGGCCAAAGCGGTCCCGGCGGCATCCCCGGCGCGCGCGTCACCGCACTCCTGGACGTCGACGCCGAGCGGGGCAGGGCGCTGGCGGAGAGCCTTGACCCGCATCCCGCCAGCTTCACCGATGAGTCGGATTTCCTGGCGAGCGAAGAGCTGGACATCGTGGCTGAATGCGCCTCGCAGATCGCGGTCCGTGAGCATGGCGAGGCGGTCTTGCGCTCCGGCCGCTCGCTGCTGCTAATGAGCTCCGGCGCGCTGATGGACGCACAGGTCTTCAATGCGCTGAACGGAGCCGCCCGCGAGAGCGGCGCGCAGATCATCGTGCCGTCAGGCGCTGTTGGCGGCATCGATGCGCTGCGGGCAGTGCAGGCCGACCTGAACGCGGTCGAGATCGTATCGACGAAGAGGCCCGAGGCGCTGGTCGGCGCGCCGGGCTTCGGCGACTGGGAAGAGAAGAATATCGCCGAACCGGTGA
>JANQEF010000265.1 GCA_028278465.1 Dehalococcoidia bacterium
GTGCCTGCGATGTTCCTCGTTGCCGCGGGGATCGCGCTGCTGCGCGTCTTCCCTGCCGCGATGGACCTGACCGGCCGCGCCATGTCTTCGCGCGTCGGCAGCCGCATCTTCCCGCCGTCCGTGGTCCTCGGCATCTGGCAAATGGCGCGCAGCCCGGCATCGCACTCCCGACTCTCGCTGCTACTCATCCTCACCGCAGGCCTTGGTGTGTTCGCCGCCAGTTTCGCCTCGACACTCGAGCGCAGCGCCACCGAGCAGGTGCTCTACGACTCCGGCGCCGACCTGCGTTTGCCGTCGATCACCTCCAACACAGGCGGACCGAGCTTCAGGGCCGAGGACCATATCGCCGAAGTCGAGGGCGTGGTGGCTGCGACCGGCGTGTACCGGGAGAGCGGCTCGGTCTCGTTTGGCACCTCGAACCAGTCGTTCGCCATGCTCGGCGTCGATGTAGAGACGATCGGCCATGTCGGGTGGTTCCGGGACGATTTCTCCTCAGGCTCGATCACCGACAAGCTGGAGCGGATCGATGTCGGCGGCCGCGGCGGGATCGTGCTGCCGGACGAAGGGTTCTGGCTCAGCGCTCTGATACGTCCACTCTCCAGGCAGCCGGACACGGTGTTCGTCGCGAGGCTGAGCGACGCCAACGACCGCTACTACACGATCCTGATGGGCGTGCTGCTGCCGGAAGCGATAGACAACGGCCGCTTTCGGTGCACGGAGCCGGACCCGGAATCGCCGCCGGGCTGGTGCCGCGTAGGCGCACGCATCGCGCCGATACCGCTTGGCCGCTCCCGGCCGCTGCTGATCGAGCGGCCGGTGAGGCTCCACTCGTTGGGCATCGTCGACTTCGGCAACGGCGCTGCGGCGGGCGCTCTCGACATCGACGACGTGGCGGTGTTGACGCAATCGGAGGACGAGCTGCTGGTGATCGAGGAGTTCGACGACCTCGAACGCTGGCGAACGCTTGAGCCGTCTGCGGACTCGCTTGGCGACACGTTCAGCGTGGCGTCCGACGATGACGGCAACCCGCAGGAAGGCATCGCGCGCTTCCGCTGGACCGCTGCCGGCCCGCGCGAGCTGCGCGGCATCTCGTTCGGCCAGGACGAGCCGGTGGTGCCGGTGCTTGCCAGCGAGACGTTCCTGGACGAGTTCGGCGTATCTGTTGGAGATCCCGTGCTGCTCGGCGTCGGACCGGCGCGGATCAGGGCCGAGCTGCGAGGCCAGATCGACCTGTTCCCGACGCTGAAGCCGGATGAAACGCCGTTCCTGCTGGCCGATCACGACGCCGTTCACAGGAGCCTGAACCTTGCGCAGCTGATCGGTGAGAGACAACCGAACGAGGTGTGGATACGCACCGTCACCGGCGACATCGCCACCGCCAACCGCGATGGCTTTGTGCTTGACGTCGACGGCGAAGATCCGGTTGCCGCGAATGTGCAGGAACGGGTTGATGAGATAGATCTGCGCGCCGGCCGCATCATCGACCGGTCGGAGCTGCTGTCAGAGGTTGCCGTCGACCCGCTTGTGTCCGCGGGATGGCAGGCGTTACTCGGCATCGCGTTTTTGACCGTGCTTGTCGTCAGCGCAATCGGCTTCCTGGTGCATGTGCGTGTATCGTTCGACAGCAGGCGCGGCGAGCTGGCGCTGCTGCGGACGATGGGGCTTTCGATGCCTCAGCTGCTGGTGCTGGTGGTGCTGGAGCAGCTCATCGTTATCGGCGTCGCCGTCGGCATCGGCCTGTTCATGGGCACGAGGCTCGGCGATACCATCATCCCGTTCCTCGCCAACTCCGGCGAAGACCGGGTGCTGGTGCCGCCGATGGTCCTGCAGATCGACTGGGCGGGCTTCGGCCTCACCTTCGGCCTGCTCGGCATAGTGTTCACAGCGGTTATCATCGCAATTCTGTTCTCCGTATTTCGCATGTCGATACACCGCGTCATGCGAATGGGAGAGGGCTAGCGGCGAACCCGGAGAAGTTTGCTGAATGACGACAGTTCCTGAAGCCGAAGGTCCATACCTGGTCTGCAGCGGCCTGTTCAAGATCTACAAGGTCGCAGACCTGGAGGTCGTGGCGCTGCGCGGGCTCGAGCTTTCGGTGGACCGCGGTGAGGTGATCGCGGTTGTCGGCGCTTCCGGCTCCGGCAAGTCGACGATGCTCAACATCCTCGCCGGCTACGACACGCCGTCCGCCGGGACCGTGCGCGTCGGCCGCTTCGACCTGCTCCACATGACCAACAAGGAGGTCGTGGAGTACCGCAGGCAGGAGGTCGGCTTCATCTGGCAGGAGACGTCTCGCAACCTGTTCCCGTACCTGACCGCCTACGAGAACGTCGAGTTGCCGATGCTGCTGACCGGCGTCCCGGCGAACACCCGACGCGAGCGCTCGAACGAGCTGCTGGAGATCGTGGGGCTGGGTCATCGTCGCGGCCACCGGCCTGCGCAGCTGTCTGGCGGTGAGCAGCAGCGTGTTGCGATAGCGGTTGCGCTGGCTAACCGGCCTCCGCTGCTGCTGGCTGACGAACCGACGGGCGAGCTGGACGAGGAGACGGCGGCCGAGGTTCTGGACCTGCTGAACAATGTGAACAAGGAGCTTGGCACGACGATCGTGATCGTGACTCACGACCCGGCGATCTCTACCAGCGTCGGCCGCGCCATCGCCATCCGCGACGGCAAGACCAGCACCGAGACGACCCGCGCCGTGACGTTCGAGCGGGCGATCGGCGGCGAGACGGACGAAGGTGAAGACAGGGATGTCGAGGAGTTCCTGCTCGTCGACTCCAGCGGCTCGGTGCAGATCCCGCGCGAGGTGCTTGATCAGCTGGCGATCAGACGCCGGGTGAGACTCGGCGTGACGGACGGGAGGGTGACGCTTGAGTCAGGTGAGTGATGCGGCGGAGACTGCGGCACGAGCTGCCAACGCTCCGCTGATACAGGTGCGCGATGCCAGCCGGTCGTTCCAGCTTGGAAGCGAGCAGGTTTACGCCGTACGGCACGTGAACCTGGAGATTCGACGCAACCGGTTCGTGACGCTGGTTGGCCGTTCAGGCTCCGGCAAGACGACTCTGCTGAACCTGCTCGCCGGGCTCGATCACCCGACCGAGGGCAAGGTGCTGTTCGAGGACCGAGACCTCGCCGACTTCAGCGAGGGCGAGATGATCAACCTGCGTCGAAATCGTATCGGCGTCGTTTTCCAGTCGTTCGCGCTGCTGCCTCTGCTTTCGGCGTACGAGAACGTGGAGCTGCCGCTGCGCATATCCGGCGTTGGCGCACGTGAGCGCAGTCGCCGCACCGACGAGGTGCTGGAGATGGTCGGGCTAACTCGTCGCGCAAGGCACCGGCCATTCGAGCTGTCCGGCGGTGAGCAGCAGCGGATATCTATCGCTCGCGCGGTTGCGATTCAGCCGGACATCATGCTGGCGGACGAGCCGACGGGTGAGCTCGACTCGACGAACGCGAGCAACATCTTCGGGTTGTTCCGCGAGATGTCACGGGAGCGCGGGATGACGGTTGTTGCGACGACGCATGACCGCACGCTGCTGGACATGGCGGATGAGATCTACGAGATGTCTGACGGCACGCTGGTGCAGCGCTCCGGCCCGGCGCAGGATCCCGAGGCGCTGTTCAAGCGGCCAGACGAGGTGGACGAGGGCTAGCTAGCCCGTTTCGGATTCCGACAGGTGTGATTCGCTAGTTCATCAGCGCGTGTTTGAGGATGGTATGATCGAAGTCGCGGCAAGGGAAATATCCTGCTAGGCCAATAAATTGCTCCCGGCCCCTTAAGTCGCTTAGCGCCGAATGCAGGCACAACTTTCTAACGTCACGTGAAGTGGCGAGGGACGTGTGCCTTGTCTGAAGCGCTCTCAGCCTACAACCAGATCCTCACCGCAGTTCTCTCTACGGCCGGAACCCTCTCACTTGTCTGGATTGGTGTCCGGTTCCTCAGAAGTCGTCGCCGACGGCCACCGGACTAGAAGCCTAAGAAACGGCCGAGCCGCATGGGCGGCTTTGCGCGACGGCTAAACTAAGCCAACCGGTGATAGTTAAAGACTACCGGCACCGACCGCCGCCGAGTAGACACGTTACCTGCAAACTCTAGCGACTCGTGGCTCTCCCACCAGAGACAACCGACGCCGCCGTGTTCGTCGGAAACAAACTGGCCAACGGGGACTTTGAACCTCAAGGCACAGCGTTTTTCGTCGCCATCGGCGGCGATGGCTTGGACGATCATTCTCTGTTTCTGCTGACTGCCGACCATGTACTGGAGGCCGCTGAAGGAAACGACTTCGACGGCAAAGTACGCCTACGCATCAACACGGAGCATGGTGACTTCAAGCTAGTTGCAACGGATCGGGCTGAATCGTGGGTTAAGCACTCAGACGAACGAGTTGACGCCGCGGCTATGTTCTGGAGACGGGACAGTGTTGGTGATCTGGCGATAAGGACATTCCCTGATAAGACGTTTGCGCTTGGCGATCGTCTTCTTGCGAGGCGTGCTGTGGTGTCACTTGGCGATGATGTTTACTTCCCTGGACTGTTCGCGAAGCACCACGGTAGGGCGCGCAATGTGGCAATAGTCAGACACGGCAAAATAGCGATGCTCGCCAATGAGCAAGAACTTATCGGTGGTGTGATGTTCGCTCACTTGATCGAAGCGCGGTCGATTGGCGGCCACAGTGGTTCGCCGGTGATCGTCCAGCATGGCCCGATGAGACAATTGCCACCTGGAACGAGCCAGCACACTTTCCCGAACGATACATTCGATGTGATTTACTTGTTACTTGGCATGGTTCAAGGTCATTTCACCGGGGCCATGCTGGAAGCGGACTCACTTTTGCAAGACAACGGCCAAGAAAGCGTTAATCAAGGCATTGCCACTGTGGTTCCCGTGGAGAAGTTATGGGAATTACTTACTACGGGAGGGTTGGCAGAGAGGGCGGAAAAGGAGAAGACAGAAAGGCGGTAGTCAGGTCTGTCGCTGCCCCGAGGCTCCAGCAAGCCCGTTCTCTCAGGCGCTGGCGCCCCGCGCCTTGTCTCGTGCCAGGTTCGCCCTGTGCAGCGCCTTCTCCACCGAATCGGCTACCACCGTGATGTGGCCCATCTTGCGGCCCGGCCTCGCCTCAGCCTTGCCGTACAGGTGCAGGCTCGAGCCAGGCACGCTAAGCGCATCCGCCCACGCCGGCTCGCCGTTCGCATCGGCCCACACATCGCCCAGCAGGTTCACCATCACCGTCGGCCGCGCCATCTCGACCGATCCCATCGGCAGACCCGCCAGGATGCGCACCAGCTGCTCGAACTGCGACGTGGCACAGCCCTCGATGGTGTAGTGGCCCGAGTTGTGCGGACGCGGTGCAAGCTCGTTGATCAGGATCTCGTCGTCCTCCGTCAGGAACATCTCGACGGCGATGAGCCCACGGACGTCGCGCGTCTCGGCCACCGACTTCGCAAGCTCAGACGCTCGTTCGGCGATGTGCGGCTCGATGCGAGCGG
>JANQEF010000268.1 GCA_028278465.1 Dehalococcoidia bacterium
CTCCTCTGGCCAGGCGTGACGCTCATGGTCGTTGCCTCCCTCATCACCTTCATGTTCTCGTTTCCGTCCATGCTCAGGGCGTTCAGGGGCACGGGCGGCGGTGGCGAGCCGGCGTTGCGGCAACAGGTGGGAACGCTGCCGCGGTCCTTCTTCTACACCGGCGCGATCCTCGCGCTCGCGCTTTCCGTCGGGCTCCAGATTGCGCTGTTCGAGATCATCTGGTGGGCCGCAATCCTCGGAGTGCTCATGTCGTTCGCCCTGGCGATCGTCGGATCGCGGGTCTCCGGGGAGACAAACATCACGCCGGTGGGAGCAATGGGCAAGGTGACCCAGCTCGTGTTCGGTGTGCTCGTTCCCAAGAGCGCGGCGGCGAACCTCATGGCCGCGAACGTGACGGGTGGCGCCGCGAGCCAATGCGCCGATCTGATGCACGACTTCAAGTGCGGCTCGATGCTCGGCGCATCACCGAGCAAGCAGTTTTTCGCGCAGATCGGGGGCGCGTTCGCGGGAGCCATCGTCGGCAGTGGCTTCTACCTTGTCCTGATTCCCAACCCGTCCGAGATGTTGCTGACGCCGGACTGGCCCGCCCCGGCGGTCGCGGCGTGGAAGGCCGTCGCGGAGATCTTCCAGATCGGCTTCCAGGCGCTGCCCGAGGGCACGCCCACGGCGATGCTGATCGCGGCCATCATCGGCGTGGTGTTCCCGATCATCGAGAAAGTCTCGCCGAAGAAAGTGCGGGCGTGGATCCCGAGCGTGTCGAGTGTTGGTCTCGCCTTCGTCGTGTATCCCAACTACGCCATCTCGATGTTCATCGGTGCCGCGATCGCCCTGATCCTCGGCAAGTTCTACCCGAAGTGGACGACCCGATTCCTGATTACGATCTGCGCCGGAGTGATCGTCGGCGACAGCCTGATCGGCGCCGGTGATGCGTTCTGGAAGATGTTCGCGGGGTGAGCGTCACTGCTCGCTTGTGGTCTACTGCTCAACTGATCTCATTCGATTCGCGCCCGGTAATTGGCCAGACGAGTCTGCGCTTGGCCAAGTCGGCTACGAGTTGCGGCTCGTATGCTGAGTGGGGGCTGATGTCGGCGTATTCAGGATCGAGAATCATCGCAGAATGCGCCCTCGAAGAAGGCCTCGCCCGGTGGAGGCTGCGTCGGCTGTCATCATCGGTCAGGGAGAAGCTGCCAAGGGGACCCCAGGAACGGGCTTCTGGTGGCCGACGAGTAGAGGTGGCGCGTGCGTGTCACTCTCGCGTTGGTCCGATCGAGTCTCGTCCCCACTCAGTCAAGCGAGGCTACGCTGCGGCCCGAAAGTGGTGCCTGAGTAGCCCGCCGAGGCGCTCAGCGCAGTGGATCTCGCCCGGCGGAGCCATGGTGAGTACTCCATGGGCAGAGTCGATGCGCGCAGCGCTGCCCAGATCGCCGTCATTTCGCGCCGGACAACGATTGCACGGCCTGGTTAACGGATGCGCGAGTCTGAGATACGCTGTGACTCCGGGATCGCCAACCCGACTTGGTGCCGGCCTTCGGCCGCTCCAGTTCCGCCTGCGTCGCTAGGTTCTGTCTGACGGATCGAGAAGCCGGAGGCAGCGTTGGATCATGGCGAGCTTGACCATGGCCAGGAAGTGGCTGGCCAGCTTCTCGTATCGGGTGGCGATCCGCCGACAGCACTTCAGCCACCCGATGCACCGCTCAACCACGTTCCGGCGTCGGTACAGACGCTGGCTGAATCGAACGCGCGGCTGATCGGATCGAGTCGGGATCACCGCCCTGATGCTGCGTCGCGCCAGCCAAGCCCGGATCCGTGGATAGCTGTACCCCTTGTCGCCCGCCACGGCGTTTGGTCGTCGCCGACGACGGATCCTCACCGTGTCCATCAGCGCCTCGAAGTGCTTCGACTCGTGCGCCTGACCCGCCGTGACGAGCGCGCCCAACGGCACCCCGCGACCGTCGGTCACAAGATGAAGCTTCGAGCCAAAGCCTCCGCGGGATCGTCCCAGGGCGTGGTCTGGCGGTTCTGTTTCGCCCCCTTTTTGCCGGCTCCCGCCGCCGATCGGTCCGCTCGGATGTGCGAACCGTCCACATCGAACACGCTCCAGTCGATGCGTCCATCTTCGTCGAGGTGAACGTGGAGACGATGCAGAATGCGATCGAACAAGCCCTCGCGCGTCCAGCGTCGATAGCGGTCGTACACGCTCTGCCACTTCCCATACCGCTCCGGCAGATCGCGCCACTGCGCGCCGCTGTTGAGAATCCAGAAGATCCCGTTCAGCGTCGTGCGGTGATCGTTCCAGCGCCCCCCGCGCGTCTGCCTCGGAAGCAGCGGCTCGACGCGTTCCCACGCCTCGTCGCGCAGCTCGTACCGACGACCCGGTCGTCCTTCGACGCCGCGTCCCGTTCGTGTCTTCCTGGTCGGTTTCTTCGTGTTCATCACTGGCCTCCTTGCCGGAGACCAGCATCACTCTACACCGCACAAAGCGCAACCGTACAAGCGCCGAACAAATCATTCGTCAGACAGAACCTAGTCCTCGTTCCCCTCGCCGTGCTTCAGCTCGTACTCGATGCGCTTCACCGCGTAGTCAGCGTTCGCTGCGGTGCTCGGGTCCGGATCGGAACGATGTCCCCTGAGCACGTCCAACGCAGGCTCCGCCGCCGATCCGGCTGCGCCCAGCACTTCCGCCGCACACCTGCGTTCGTGGACAGACTCACTTCCCAGCATCTCCACGAGGATCGGAATCGAGACATCGCGCGCCGCTGCCATATCGCACAGCCCGGAGAACCCGGCACCGGACTGCGGAGCCTCCGATCTTCCCAGATAGACATCCACCACCAATCTGGTCGCCCGATCCACATCCCCGCCCGACGCTGCGAGGGCCCAGCCCGCCGCGCAGCGGACATAGGCATCCCGACTCCGCAGGTAGGGTTCGATTCGCTCGCAGACTTCTGAGGACTGGATGCCCAGCCCCGCGATCGTTCTGAGGATCATCCCCCTGTCATAGCCTTGTTGAGAAGCGTCGAGGCCCTCCAGGAGTGCTTCGAGGATAACGCCCGGATCTCCGCCGATCCTGATCCACGACTGCGCGACAACTTCGCGCGTGTGAATCGAGTCCCAGGTCAGGCCCTCGCGCACCTGATCAAGAAAAACAACACCGGCACTTCCGCGAAGGCCAGCGGCACGGACCGCTGCCAGGCGGACGTTCCAGGAGCTTTCGAAGGCAGCCATCAACGTACGCTGTACACGGTCGGTCAACGGGAACTGCGTGGAGGCGCACACCACCTGATATCGCACGCGATGGTAGGAGTCGTCGGCGGCATCGAGTACGCCGTCCCGGATCTCCTTCCTGTCCGACCGGAGCAGCATGAGCGCCCACACCGACAGCTCCCGAACTTCATAGTTCTCGTGAGCAAGACCATCCAGCAGCATTCTGGCGGCCTGCTCGGTGTCCGTCCCGCAGTTCCCGATCCGACGCATGAACGCCCATTTCTCTCTCCTCCTGGCAGGCGGTCCTGCATCATACGCCCGATCTAGGGCGAAGCATGACTCGGCGATGAACGCCAGATCCAGGCAGGTTGCAGTATGACGAAGTGCATTGCTCGTCAACTCCGCGACCGTCTCATCCTCATCGCCCAGCATCCCGAGCAACGGCGGCACCGCTCTCGGATCTTCGCGACCGATTGACGCGAGCGTGAAGATCACTTCCCGAAGCAAGCTGTTATCCGTGGTTGCCAACAGCGGCACGAGTGCGTCGATCGCACCTTCGCCGTCGATCTTGGAGACGTGTGCCCAGGATGCCCACGGTCGTCTCTGGCTCTCGTACTGAGCCATCTCCTCGATCTTCTGCAACATTCTGACCGCCCTCACGAGGAGTGTCGGATCGGTCTCCCTCTCCAGGATCCCGATGCAGCGATGCACGAGCAGGCGATACTCCCATTGACGCAGTTCGCCCTCATAGAGCCTGGAATCAAGCTCGACCTGCACGGCGGGATCATCAAGATGCGGCAGCAATGCGATGTACACGATCGTCGGCGTCGCCTCGACCCAGCCGACGTGACGGGCGCGCTGCACCCACAATCCGGCCAGGCCCATCAGGAGGAGCAGCGCGCTTAGCGTTGTGATTCTCCACCGTCGCCTCGTCTTGAAGAGCTTCCGCTCGCGCTTGACCGTGCGTCCGCACTCCGGGCACGTGAGCCCGTCGGTGCCGCGCATGTCGTACCAGCACTTCGGGCATCGCCGACGCTTGCGCGGCCGATCCCAGAACAGCGCCCAAGCCATGCCGACCGCGCCGACCGCGATGAGCAATCCAGCGAGCCCGTAGA
>JANQEF010000288.1 GCA_028278465.1 Dehalococcoidia bacterium
CGCCTGCAGGACGTCGCGCTCGACCTGGTTGCTCAGCGTCCGCAGCTTTGGCTCGAGCACCAGCGTCAGGTAGACGGCGGCTCCCACCCAGAAGACTCCGGAAAGGATGTGGATGATTCGAAGGACGATAAGTTCTGTGTTCATGTCTTAAGTCACTGAGCCAGGATGCCCGCTGCTACATCCCGGATATCTGCCGCCGGCATGTGAGTCACGCCGGCAATTCCTGGCGGCGGCCGCTCGCCGACGAATATCCCGCGTCCGGCTGCATCAAGCATGTCGAGATCACCGTTGGTGTCACCGATCGCAGCTGTCTCGGAGGTCGAGACTCCGCGTTCCGACGCCAGAGACCGCAGGTATTCAGCCTTCGTTGTACCCCACGTATGGCTTATCGCTCCGGTCGCGAAGTCGAGCTCGGTGCTGCGAAAGTCGTCGATCTCCAACTCGCTGGCGACGCGTGCGACGGCAAACGACCACGTAACCGATGCAAGTGCAACCTGCACTCCTGCTTGCCGCAACTCTTCAACGCCCTCTCGCGCACCGGGCGCCCAGTTGAGGTCCGCCAGAAAAGACACGGACTCCTCTCTTCCGGCTTCCATGTACCAGCCTGCCATCTCTTCGCGACCGGCGATGATCTCATCGACCGTTGAGAGCTCTTCCAGCTCACACATACGCTCGTACTTGCCGAGGCCACGAGCGATCGTCTGACAGATCGTGTCGCCCCTCAGGAGAGTTCCATCCACGTCGAATACGGCAAGCTTGATCGGCAAGATCCGCGGTCCCGGTGAAATGTTCAAACAGATCCAAGCTGGCTGTTTGTGAAAGTAAATACTAACGCCGTCTGCGCTATGCTGCGGCCGTTTCACTTCCCGCATCACCAGCCTGACCATCAACCGGAGCGCACCTCATGAAGATCATCGGTGTCGAGGTCTTTCCCCTCACCAGCCAGCGGCCAACGCTCAAGGTCGGCCAGCCGATTCATCCTTCGTGGTGGGGATATGACCAGACGCTGATACGCGTCGACACCGAAGGAGGCATCTCAGGCTGGGGCTGCGCGGGTGTCCGCTGGGAGATGGTGGATGCGGTGAGGAAGGTGCTGTGGCCTCACCTGGCAGGCCAGGACGCTCTGCAGCCGGAATCGGTCACGGAGCGGCTGCACCAGTGGACGTTCTGGTACGGCCGCGGCGGCGCAATCACGGCGTACATCGGCGCCGTGAACCACGCGCTGTGGGACATCCTCGGCAAGCACACCGGTCTTTCGATATCTCGCCTGTTCGGCGGCCGCTACGTCGAAGAGGTGAAGCCCTATGCATCGATGCTGTTCTCGTGGCCGGTCGACGAGATGGTGTCGAACCTGGAGTCGGGGCTCGAGCGGAACTTCCGCGCCTTCAAGCTGGGCTGGGGAACGTTCGGCAGGGAGCGCGACCTCAAACACGACGAAGAGCTGGTGAAGACGGCTCGCAAGACGATCGGCGACGGCTCCGAGCTGATGGTCGATCCGGGTGGCTCTGACGTGTTCTGGCACGGCGACCTGAAGTGGGCCATGGAGGCGGCGCGGATGCTGAAGGACTACGACGTCAGGTGGTTCGAGGAGCCGCTGCGGGCTGATGACATCGAGGGTTACAAAACGCTGCGAGATGCTTCACCGGTGCATATCGCGACAGGCGAAGTGATCCGGAGCCGCCTGAACTTCAAGCCGTTCATCGAGAACCGTGCGTGCGACATCTTGCAGCCTGATCAGACGATCTGTGGCGGCCTTTCCGAAGCGCGCATGATCTGGCAGTCGGCTTACGATGCCAACATCCAGGTTGTGATGCATGGCTGGAACACGGCGGTCGGCGCCGCTGCGGACCTGCAGCTTTCGGCTTCGATGCCGGATGGCAAGTACCTGGAGTACTGGCATCCGGCGCCGTACGTGAGCGGCATTTTGAAGGAGCCGCTGCTACTGAACGACGACGGCATGCTGCCTGTGCCGGACGGTCCCGGGCTTGGGATCGAGATCGACGAGGATGCCCTGGCCGCGCATGCCGCAGGAGCCGACGACTTCGGCGCATAGCAAGGCGGGACCGGCCAGTGTGACCGATCCCGCTCTTTCGCTTAGCTTCTGACGTGTGAGGCGAGGCGACTAGTCGTCGTCTTCGTCGTCTTCATCCTGGTCTTCGTCGTCCTCATCATCATCGTCGTCTTCATCTTCGTCCTCGTCTTCGAAGTCGCCGAGGTCCAGCTCGAAGAACAGCGTCTCGCCGTAGTTCTCGTCCACTCCGTCGTTGTCGGTGGCGAGGTAGACGTCGCCGTCCTTCGTCAGCGCCATGCCCTCCAGCTTGTCCGGCACCGAGATGCTGTGCGCATCCAGGTCACCGAGAACGTCGCGGATGAGCGTCTTGGAGATCACAGGCAGCGGGTCGCCATGCGGCGCGAACGTGACCGATGAGGGGTCGACCTCGTAGATCCGCTTGATCCTGGCCTCCTGGCCAAGCTGGTTGTCCCGCTCGATGATGGCGAGGCTGCCGTTCGGCAGTGCCGTCACCTCGGAGAGGCCAACCCAGCCGCCGGCCGGAGACTCGCGCGGGTCCAGCTCGTAAGACGCGAAGGTCCACTCGCCGGTTTCGACCTCGTAGCGGCCGATCTTGGTCGTGCCGGAGGTGCTCGGACCGAGGTCGCCCGGCTGCACATCGTCACCCCACGGGCGCTGGATGACGATGTAGACCACTTCGTCGACGCCCGGGCGGCCTGTGACAGCAACGCCTTCGATCCCACTGTTGGTCATGTGCGTGACCAGTGACGCGGGCAGGCCGATCTCTTCCTTGACGTTGCCATACCTGTCGGTGCGGATGATCAGGTTCGGCCTTGCACCGCCGCGGCCCTCCGAGCCGAGCCAGAAGCCACCGTACTTGCGCGCTGCGACACCTTCGAGGTCGTACGCGCCGTCCGGGTCGCCGATCGCGATGCGCTTCCTGATGACCGCGGGCTCCCCGCGGACGTCGACCTCGTAGACCCAGGACTGTGCGAGGAACGAGTCGCTGACAGCCCAGACCCTGTTGTCACGCCGGGGATCGCCGCTGAGGCCCGAGATCGCAACCCAGGGAATCGGCGCGCCGCGGTGCTTCTTGCTCACCAGCTGCGGGTAGCTCCAGTCCTCGTTGCCGCCGATCTCGAAAAAGGTGATGACCGAACGCACGTCGTAGCCGTCGTCGAAGCCGTCTTCCTCGGCCGTGACGGCCAGCAGGCCGTCGTCTGTCATCTTGAGCCCCTCAGGACCGATACCGGTCGGCAGGAGCTGGAGCAGCTTCGGCTTGCGCCGTGAGACGTCGTAGACGCCGACGATATTGCCGCGCTCCGAGGCGACGAACAGGTAGGTCTTGCCCCTGTAGTGGCCGACCTCGACACCCTCGGGTTCCGAGCCTTTGTTCTCGGACCGGAACTCGGGGTAGTGGCCGGCGCTGACAACGGCGTGCTCAAACCTGTTGCCAGAGTCGAACTCGACATCGCCGTAGATGTTGAAGATGGTGAAGCCGCGGCTTCCGCCCTCTTCGCCGTTTTCGTCTTCGTAGTCGCCCTCGTTGGCGGTGGCGAAGCGCTTGCTGTCGATCCATGCCACCGCATCCGGCTCACGACGGCGGTCGAAGATGTGCTCGTTCAGTTCGATCAGGCCGTTGTCCTGCGGGCCAAGCTCCTCTTCGGTGTTGTCGATGTTCCGGATGTCGGTCGTGCCGGCGCTGAAGTGGTTGACGACTGTCTTCGTGTCCAGGTCCACGATCACAAGGTGGTTGTTTTCCTGGAGTGTCACCACCGCCAGGTCGTCGTGGTTGATGTCGACGAATTCGGGCTCAGGGTCTGAAGGTGCAGTTGCCGCCAGTCCCGTGAGATCGACCGCAGTAAGAGTCCATGCCGCAGGAGCGCCGGAGAGGTCGAGGACCTGCAGGAACCCGGCCGGGAGCTGCGGGATGATTCCGCCGCTCTCGTCCTCGTCGCGCTCGTTCTCGATCGCGATAGCGGCATAGGTTCCGTTGGGCGAGACCGCGACAGCGTCCGGCTGGCCTCCGAGGTCGAAGGTCTTGACCACCAGTCTGGCGCCGAGGTCGATCACCAGCAGCTCTCCCGACGGGTTGTCGAAGTCGGGGCTGGTGTTAATCGACACGAGCGCCCAGTCCTCGTGGATCGCCACGCTCGTCGGCTCGGCAGGCAGGCTGATGAGGCCGAGCGGCTGCGGTGAGCTCGGGTCGGAGATGTCCACAAGGCCGATGCTCTCGGTGAACGAGTCGGTGTAGACCATCAGGTCGCCGTCAGGCGTGATGTCCACGATCTCCGCGGACGTCGGGTCGGTAATAGGAAGTCCTTCGAGAAGGGTGTTTTCCGGAGCGAAGAACGAGCCGACGTGGCCGAATCGCTTCTTGGATCCGGCGCCGGCCTCCGTTGTTGAAAGGACCACGGCGAGCGTGATGGCGACGGCGAGAACCGGCGCCGCCCATCCCCATCTCAGCGCAGTGGACCGCCTGAGCGGCAGAGTCATGATCTGTCTCCGATCTATCTGTCGTTGTTTTCAAGATTGGACCCGCAGATGATGTTCGAGCCGGATTAAGTGCCGATTAAGCAGTCGAGCGGGCTTGACTGGCGGGATTCCGGTGACATGCTCTCGCCGGGACGCATAGCGACGGGAGAGCCCCGCAGAAAGGCAACAAGATGGCTATCAACGGAAAGTGGCGTTACGAAGACCTGACATGGCCGGAGATGAACGAGGCGGTGCAGGCTGAGATGATCCCGGTGCTGCCGGTGGGCACGATGGAGCAGCACGGCCCACACCTGCCGGTGAAGATGGACCGGTGGACGGCGACCGAGGTGGCGAAGGCGGCGTGCGAGCAGAGCCCGGACAGGCTGCTCTTCATGCCGCCCGTCTCATACGGCTACACGACGCACGTGATGGACTTCCCCGGCTCGGTGACGATCCACCACGAAACGTTCATCCGCTACGTCACCGACATCCTCAAGAGCCTCGCCTACCACGGTTTCCCACGCATCTTCGTGGTGAACGGCCACGGCTCGAACATGCCGCCGCTGGACCTGGCCTGCAGGCGCGCCAACATGGAGACCGAGGCCGAGGTGGCGCTTTCGTCGTGGTGGGGTCTGACGGCTGCCGACCCTGACTTCATGAAGTCGTGGCGAGAGTCGCATTTCCCCGGCGGCTGCGCGCATGCCGGCGAGGCCGAGACCTCGCTTGCGCTACACCTCGACGCCGACCTGATACAGATGGACAACGCGAAGCACGAGGAGATCGGGTTTCACAGACTCGACTCGAAGTTCCGCTGGGTCGATCTCTGGGCCGCCGGACCGGTCTCGATCACCTCGTGGACGAGTCAGTTCACGGAGTCCGGGATCTGCGGAGAGGCGAATCTCGCGACTCCCGAGAAGGGGAAGATGCTGTTCGATGAGGCGGTCAAGAACCTGATCGCGTTCACAGAGGAGTGGGTTGCGACGCCGGCCGCGCCACGGGTCGATCACCACGCGGCCAAGCCGCTGGCCGAGCTTCCGGGATGACCGGCGCTCAGGAGTACGACTCGAGGTAATCGGCGTTTGCCGCCCACATCTCGTCGAACATCTGGCGGATCTCCGCCAGCGACAGCTTCGCCGCGGTCAACGGATCAAGAGCGATGGCGTGGAAGGCCGACTCGCGGTCGAGGTCGGTGATCGCAAGCGTCGCCATCTCCTGTACAGCGACATTTGCCCGGCTCAACGAAGCGCACTGAGGCGGCAGATCGCCGACCGCCATCGGATGGATGCCGAGCCGGTCGACCGTGCACGGCACCTCCACGCAGCTTCCCTCCGGCAGGTTCGAGATCAGCCCCGCGTTCGACACGTTGGCGTTGATCACCGTCGGCCGGTTGCTTTCCATCGCCTCGATGATCCGGCACGCGTACTCATCCGACCGCTCAACAGTCAGCGTTTCTGGCGAGTCGGCATCGGCCTGTAGCTGCTCGAAGTGGGTGTCCACTCGGTTCACGCGGCGTTGCAGGTCCTGCCGAATCTCATCGAGCCGGAACTCCTTGATGAGCCGCTCTTCGGTACGGAAGTACGGCGTGTACTCGGACATGTGCCGGGTCGACTCCGTCACGAAGTAGCCAAACTGCTTCATCACCTCGAAGCGCACAGTGTCCCGGGCGAAGATCTCCGGGTTGTTCATGGCCTCGACAAGCTGCGGATAGGCGTCTTCGCCGTCACGCTCGAAGCGCATGAACCAGGCGAGGTGGTTGATCCCTGCAACCCACGCGGTGACCGAATCTCGTGGCGCTCCGATGTAGTCGGCGAGGTCGGCGGTCGTGCGCTGGACGCTGTGGCAAAGGCCAACAGTTGGCACGTCGGTCATATCGTTGATCGCCCAGCAGGCGATGGCCATCGGGTTGGTGTAGTTCAGCAGCCACGCGTTGGACGCCACGTCCTCGATGTCGTAGCAGATGTCGAGCAGCACCGGAACCGTGCGCAGAGCCTTGAACACGCCGCCCGGCCCGACCGTGTCGCCGACCGACTGGTCGACTCCGTACTTCAGGGGAATGCCGATGTCCTTGTCGTAATCGTCGCCGACGCGAATCGTCGTCAGGACGTAGTCGGCGCCCTCGAGCGATTTCCTCCGGTCATCGGTAGTCTCGATGGAGATGTTGGTGCCGGCGTCCCGCATCAGCTTGTTCGCAAAGCGGCCGATCAGGTCGAGACGTTCCTCATCCACATCCATGAGCGAGACGGTGGCGTCCGCCAGTTCAGACACGCATGCAACGTCCTGCAGGAGACGGCGTGAGAACACGACGCTCCCGGCGCCGATCAGCGAGATCTTGGGTGACATTCGATACTCCAGGTTCGGACGAACTGGCGTGCAGGTGGTAAGGGCGTGGCGTCACCGGACATCAGTACTGTTTCGCCTTGTCCACCACATTGATGAGCGGCTGACCGCCAATATACCGGGCAAGGTTCTCCTCGAAGATCTCGAACGTGCGCCGGTCCAGAAGGATCTTCTCGGCGTTGCCCGCGATATGCGGCGTGATGATGAGGTTCGGGACGTCCCACAGTTCGCTGTCAGGCGGATGCGGCTCCGGGTCGACGCTGTCCAACGCCGCGCCGGCGATGACGCCGCTCCTTAGCGCTTCGGCGAGCGCGGCGTTGTCGAAGACGCGGCCGCGGGAGGTGACGACAAGCCGCGCCGATCTGCGCATCATCCCGAACTCGTTCTTGCCGAGCATCTGTGCGTTGGCTTCTGAGTAAGGCGCAGTGACGACGACGTAGTCAGACTCTTTCAGCAGGTCCGGCAGCCGGTCGAGCGGCCAGACAAATTCGACCGTCGGATCGCCGTCCACGGGCTCGCGGTCAACGGCGATCACCCTCATGCCCATCGCTTTGCATCGCCACGCGGTCTCCCGGCCTGACTTGCCGAAGCCGATGATGCCGGCCGTCTTGTCGCCGAGATACTCGACCTCCTCAAGCGCGCCGCCCTGGTCCCAGCGGCGGTCCGCCTTGTCCTGCCAGAAGCGCGGGAACTGGCGGGCCAGCGCCAGCATCATCGCCAGCGCGTGCTCGCCGATCATCGGAGCTCCGGCGCCGCGGGCATTGGTGACAGTCACATCGCCGTCGGCCACCTGTGGCACTGGCCCGAACAGCCCTTCCATCCCGGCGTCCAGCGTCTGGATCCACTTCAGGTCCGATGCGGAGTCGAACTGGTGGCTGGTTGGATAGCCGAACAACGCCTCGGCGTCCCGGATCTGCTCTGTGGCCTCAGCCTCAGAAGTGGAGACCACCAGTTCGATCTGCGGATGCCGCGTGCGCAGAGCATCGCAGAACTGCGCCGCCCAGTCGGGGAGAACCAGGACTTTCATTCATCGCACCTTTTCGTTAGTTCGAAGCGAGCCAGCTCACACCGACTTCGCCAGCTTGATGGCGGCCTCGACCAGCATCTCCCCGGCCTCCGGGGCGAACGGGCTGGTCGTCGTGCCATACAAGCGGCGGAACCGCTTCATGTCAACAAGCTCGTCGATCGGCACTCCGGACAGTTCTTCGTACGGCTGGCGAGTCGAGACGTAGCCGATGTACTCGGAGCTGTAGCTCGCGACCCACGGCCGTGAGTCGGGCACGGCGTCCTTGATAGCCAGCCCGAGCTCGTTGAACATCTCACCGGGATGCGCGCTGATCACGAGGTCGCCGATGCGCAATGCCTGCACTTTGATCGGGACCGAGGGCAGCGACTGGTTGCGGGCGAGGCTGAGTTCGTTTCGGCCGTTGCCGTACAGCTCCGGGTGGCGCTCGGCGGCGTTCGCGGTAGTCGTTCCCTCCGGCCACACGTCACCGCCGTACGGTCCGAGTTCTGACGTGAGTCTCCGGTGCAGCTGCTCAGCGGCCTCGACTGTCCACGTAACCGTCCTGCGAGGAAGCTCAAGCGGAGTTGAGACAGTCGCAAGCTTGATATCGTCCGTCAGTTCGATGGCGATAGACGTTCGCAACGCCTCCCGGGCGATCGCCTCGCCGAAAGCGGCCGTGTCCTCGTGCGTGTGCAGGTGCTTCGACTCCAGGTTTCCGAACCACCAGTCGAAAGGATGGATGTCGCCCGCCGCGCCCTGCAGGTGAATCGCCATCGACCCTTCGTCGATCTCCTCGATCGTCGACGAGAGCTCGCCTGAGAAGTCGCCCGACCACTCCAGGTACTGGCCGCCGTCGCATACGCCGTGCGCGGCGAAGCTCACCACACGCGCTACCGACGTGCCGTCCGGCTCATCGACCCGCAGAACGCCGACCTCCTCGTCGACCGGACGATCACGGTACTGCCGGTTGACCGTCCAGCCCGAAAGACTGCCGCTGGCATGTCCTGCCCGCGCCGGACGCATAGCGTGCAGGGTCTCGTAAACAGTTCCCGCGATGAGGTCGGCCAGGTAAGCGGCGTAGGTCTTCCACTCCGGAGAGACTCCGAGCAGAATGTCCGGCGCCGTGTGGTTGTGTGTCGAGTTGACGAGCAAAGACTCGGCCGGGATCCCGCACAGGTCGCGTACCCGGCGCTGGATGTCCCGCATCGTCTCATTAGGTATGCCGCACACCTCAAGCGAAACTATGGCGATGCGACTCTCGTCGTTATCGAGGACCAGCGCGCGGGCGAACAGGTCGCGGTAGACGCCGGTCGATCTGCCCTGCCGCAGACCCCACTGCCCCATCCGATAGCCGATCGGCGGGGTGATCACCGTCTTCGCTGTGCCCGCAGTCAGCTCCGGCATCCGGCACCTCTTTTTGCTGCTGATCTCATCGAGCGCCCGCCGAACGGGCGATCTCCAGCACATCCAGTTCGAGATCGACATCAAGCTCTTCGCCAGTCTCGGCAGGAAGCCCGGCCACGTTCGTCGAGACGATCACCTTCGAACGCGGCATCGCCTTGCGCAGGTGCCTGGCGAAGGTCGATGGCTGCGGCCGGTCGACACCTATGCAGACGAGGTCGCCAACGCGGAGGACGCGCACGCCTCTGTCGTCGTCAGCAGCTGCCTCGACGGAGACGTTTCGCCTGTGGTCAATGTTCTTCGCAACGGTTGATACCTGCGTCGCCAGCAGCAAGCCCAGCGCCTGCACATCCTGCGCCGTCCGGTTGGCATGGCTGCGGTCCTCGTTGCCGCGATACCAGTTGTATGGCCGTACGTCGGCGTCGGAGCCGCGGGCGAACGCCGCGATGCCGCCACCCGCCTGCTCAAGCGCCCAGCTGGCGTAAGCGGGGAAGTCTCCCGTCCACCTGCCGTCGTCTCCCCTGATCATTGCCGGACACGAAAACGAGAACAGCTGGCCGATGCCTTCGCCTTTCGAAGTGGTGACAGAGCACACGGCCACAGCTTCGTCCGGCTCTTCGCCCGGCCCGCTTACGCCGGTGGTCACGTCGGTCAGCTTTCCCGAGTTGACGCCCATCGCCGCCGATTGCATTGAGCTGGATGCGAGCGCCGCCGCGCCGCCGCAGACCTCCGGGAGATAGGACAGGTAGTTGCCGTAGCGCGGGTCGTCGCACGCGTCCGACCACGTCGGCGGCGAAGTCCCGTTGCCCGTGCAGGTGAGCCATACGAACGGAGCGTATGTGCTACAGGATTCGGCAATGGCGTCGCGAATCTTCGACTGCAACGCAGGCGCGATCCCCCAGACATCAAGGGAGCAGATAGCGACTCGCCGTGCCTCGGCCTCGAACAGCAGCACCCGGACGAGCAGGTCGTCGTCGATGCCCGTCGTTGGAGTCGGGTCGAACTCCGGGCCACAGACCTTGAACCCGACGGGTGGAGTTATCGTCGCCCTGCCAGCGCCCGCGCGCAGCAGCCCATCGTCGCCAGCTCGGAATGGCGGGCTCGCCTCAGGTGGCAACCGTCACTCCCAGTTCTTGAACGTGCCGGCGCCGGTCTTCCGAGCCATCTGCACCTGCACGCCGTCCGGGTCGTAGCAGTTCGATATCGTGCGTCCAGACTGCTGGTTCTCGAACGGCTCGAAAAGGAACTCCACGCCGCCAAGCATCTGGATCTCCTTCGTGGCGTCCTTCGGGTCCTCTACCGCGAAGGCGAAGTGGTCTATGCCCGTCTGCTGGCCCTCTTCTGCCTGGTGAAGCTCGATGCGCACCGGGTGCTCATCGTCATTGTTGAACATAAACACCGTCTGGCCGTTGTCGACAGTCCCTTCCGGAGACATGCCGAACTTCCTGTAAAACTCGATGGAGGCCGAAAGGTCGCTGACCACGATGTCGATGTGGTCCACGCCGAGAAATCTCATCTGAATCTCCTGTCAAGATGCGCGTTTGCTGGAGCTGCGCGGGCCGCGTCCGCCGATGATACTCTGCGCACCGCTCCGGTTCCGACTGTCCAGGACAAAGCAGGCAGGGCGAAGATGCCAGACCAGGTAGAGATACTTTCCAAAGAGTTCGAGTCGCTGCTCGGGAGCGAGCGTGAGTTAACGCAGGTCGCGACGGGCATGGCGTTCTGCGAGGGCACGCACTGGGTTGAGCAGGGCAAGTTCCTGGTGTGGAGCGACATCCCGAACAACCGCATCATGCGGTGGTCCGAAGCGGACGGCGTCTCCGTTTTCCGGGAGCCGTGCGGCAACACAAACGGCCACACCACAGACCTCGAAGGCCGAATCCTCTCATGCGAGACCAGCGGCCGCAGGGTCAGCAGGACCGAACACGACGGAAGCGTCGTGACGCTGGTCGACAGGTATCGCGGCGGCAGGCTCACCTCGCCGAACGACATCGCGGTGAAGTCTGACGGCTCGGTGTGGTTCACCGATCCTGACTACGGCGCGCTGCACCCGGAGCTCGGGCACGGCAAAGGGCCGGAGCAGGACCGCAACCGGCTTTACAGGCTCGTTCCGGAGACGGGCGAGCTGACCGCGGTGTGTGAGGAGTTCGACAAGCCGAACGGCATCGCTTTCTCGCCTGACGAGAGCGTTCTCTACGTAGGCGACACAGGACGCACGCACGGAGAGTTCAGGCCGCACAGGGTGATGGCGTTCGATGTGAACGGCGACGAGCTGGCCAACCCGCGAGTGTTCGCCGACGTCGATCCGTGGGTGCCGGACGGGATGCG
>JANQEF010000005.1 GCA_028278465.1 Dehalococcoidia bacterium
TGGCGCGCTACGTGCGGCTCAACAACCTCGACATTCCGCTGATCGGCTCGGTCTTCATACTCACGGCACCGGCAGCCGGCTTCTTCAACCGCTGGGGCATCCCGGGAGTGGCGGTCAACGATGAACTGCTTGCGGTTGCTCGCAAGCAAGCCGAGGCCAAGGACCGCGGCCGGGCCTTCTTCACCGAGCTGGCGGCGAAGCAGATCGCCATTCTGCGCGGTCTCGGCTACCGCGGCGTCTATCTTTCCGGCCGTCCGAGACTGTCACGACTCGAAAAGGTGTTCGAGATCGAACGCTCGTTTGGGAAGGATGACTGGAAACAGTTCGCTGCCGAGATCAACTTTGCTCAACCGGGCGAGTTCTACTATCTGCGACAGGGTGAGAACCGCGGCCTCAGCTCGGATGAAGTGAACCCGGAGTATCTGAAGTCGCTGGAGCCGGGAGCAAGGCGAAGACGCAGGCTCACGCTGCCGGTCTCGTTCCGGGCCGGGAAGTTTATACACGACCACCTGTTCGACCAGCGGTCACGAGGATTCAAGCTGGGACAAGCGGTCTACGGCTCGATCGAGAAGTCGAAGAAGCTGACAGGCGTAGCTCACACCCTTGAGCAGCTGGCAAAGGAGCCGCTCTACTCATGTCGAGACTGCGGCGACTGCTCCCTGCCTGACATCGCCTACCTGTGCCCGGAGTCGCAGTGCGTGAAGAACCAGCGCAATGGCCCGTGTGGCGGCACGAAGGCTGGATACTGCGAGGTGCTGGACAAGCAATGCATCTGGCTGAGGGCCTACGACCGGTTGAAGCCGATCGGTCAGGAGCGTGAGATGCTGCAGCGGCCGATAGTCTTCAAGGACGCTGCGCTTCTGGGCACCTCGGCATGGGGCAACACGTTCCGCGGCCGCGACCATCACGCGAAGCCGCTGGACGACGAAGGCTGAGTCGGCCTGTGGCCTTCCAGTCCCGGCACCTGGCCGGTTCCCGAGGCCGGGTGGAATGTATCCTAGCTGTATCACCTGTAGCCGTCCGGTTTCGCCGGCGCCGTGCCCCAGCATCACCAGCACCTCGGGATACTCGAATGAGCAGCTTCGTAAGCTCAGCCGACCAATTCGTGACCATCGGCGAGAACATCCACACAACTCGCATCGTCAAGCTCGGTGGAGTGTTCCACGAGCAGCTCGACGACGGCGCCGACGCCATCAAGTACCGCAACGCCGACGGCGACCGCAAGCTGATGCGCGTTCCCGACCGCTTCAAGCAAACTCAGCCGTACGAGCAGGGCCAGCTGAAGCACTTCATGATCGCTGTCTGGAAGGGCATGAACGAAGATGGCGACGAAGCGGCTTCGGGCGTCGACTACATCGAGAAAGAGGTGCACCGGCAGATTCGTGCCGACGCCAACTATCTCGACCTGAACGTCGACGAGTTCTCATACCGGCTGAACGAGCAGCAGGACGCCATGAAGTGGCTCGTGCAGAAAGTGCAGTCCATCTCGTCCGTCCCGCCCAGCATCGACTCTTCGAAGTCGGAGATCATCGAGGCCGGCTTTGAGGCTTACGACGGATCGGCTGGACGCCCGATGCTCAACTCGGTGGCGCTGGAACGGATCGAGGCTCTTGACCTGGTGCTTGAGAACGATGCGTGCGTGGTCGTGACCGCGGCCAAGGAGGATGGGATGCCGGAGGACGAGCACCAGCGCCTTGAGAACGTGGGGCGCATCATCGAGGCGGCGCTGGAGAAGGGGATCGCGAAGGGCGATATATATGTCGATCCGCTCTTCTTTCCGATATCGGTCTCAGGCGAGTACGGACCTCATGGCCTGAATGCCATCCGCATGATTCGCGATGAGTTCGGACCGGAGATCCACATCACGGGCGGCATGAGCAACGTCTCGTTCGGGTTGCCGAACCGCAAGCTGGTGAACGAGGTGTTCCTGCGCCTGGCGATCGACCACGGTGCGGATAGCGGCATCATCGACCCGCTTCACCTGGACATCGACCGCATTCTCACGATGGACATGGATTCGAAGCCGGTGCAGATCACGACCGACATGCTGATGGGCAACGATGATTTCTGCATGAACTACATCACCGCGTTCAGGGCGGGCGATCTCAACTAGCCGAAGTGCCAGGGATCGGCTTCTCGCTCTTGAAGATGCCGCGGTCATCGATCACGACCGACCATTCGATCTGGTTGCACCGCGTGATCGACGCCCACATGAGCACCGTCGCCAATCCCGCGATCAAGCTGAGTCTCCAACGCACGAAGCCGTCCGTACGGTGTATCGCAGGCTCACCGGGCGTCAAAGATAGAGAGATGGTGTAGAGTCGCCCCAAAAACCGGGGGCGCAGCATTCCAAACTGTCTGAGTGTGCTCTGCCATGCGGCTGCTGACAGGCGATGTACCTATTTACAGGTGGCGCGGCGGGTTACAATGCGATCAAGCGGTCAGCCAACTTGGACCCGAGTTGCCCTGAACGCATACATATATGGGTATTTTCCTGGATAAGACCCAGGCCGCCTGGCTAATACAGGGGCCTGTGTGGTTTATCAAGTTCGTTGCCAGCAACTTCAACGAGTTCCTGGACAAGAACGGACCGTATATGGCCGCGGCCATCGCGTTCTACGCCTTCTTCGCCCTCTTCCCACTCTCGCTGGCCCTGATAACGATCTTCTCCTTCTTCCTCGGCATCGAAGGTTTCGAAGAGAGCCTGATCGAGGGCCTTGAAACGCAGATCCCTGTCCTGGCTGAGCAGTCAGACTCGTTCCTGACGAACTTCTTCGAAAGCCTGCGTGACGGCCGTGTCGTGACCAGTGCCGTCGCAACACTGGGATTGATCTTCGCCTCGAAGGCCGTTTTCAGCTCCATCAGGAAGAGTGTGAATACGATCTGGGGCATCACGAAGACCCGGCCGTTCCTGACGGAACAGGCTATGGACTTCCTGCTGCTGGTCGGCGCGGCGCTGCTGCTAATCGTCTCGTTCTCGATCACAACGATATTCGGCTTCTTCCAGGAAGTCTCGACCATCGTCGCTCCGAACACACCCGTGTCGGCGGGCGCTCTCTGGGCGCAGATCGCAAGATTGAGCCCGCCGGTCCTGTCGTTCTTCGTCTTCCTGATCCTGTACTGGTGGCTGCCGAACACTAGGCTGCGCTTCAAAGAGGTGTTCCCGACGGCGCTGCTCGGCGCTGCGGCGTTCGAGATCTCGAAGGCGATCTTCATCCTGTACCTGCAGAACGCGGCCGGCCTGGCGAACGGCATCTACGGCGGTGTCAGCGCCATCATCGTGCTGATGGTCTTCGTCTACGTTTCGGCGATCATCCTGCTGGTGGGTGCCCAGGTCACATCACGCTGGGCCTTCTACCTCGCCAACCGGGAGCAGCAGAAGCAGAACGAGGAGCTGTCCCAGAACCTGGCGCGCATCCGCTCGACGCCATCGCTGCCCGGACTGCCGCTTCCGATGCCGACAGGCGCGGCTGATGACGAAGACTTGCCCGAAGGCACCGACGGTCCTGCATCCCGGCTTTAAAGCGCCAATCGGTGGGACACGAATTGTGAGGCTACCCGCAGCTTCGCCGTATCGATCCTCGTTGCCGTTGTGAGTGTTCACTGAGTTCAATGGTTCGCGGACTCTTCTCGAACCCGCGAATGTGAACTGGTGATCGATCTGGCTTCCCAGAGCGCCGTCAACAAAACCTCATCTCTAGTCGCCGAAAGCCTGGATACGACCAGGTCGAGCAGGTTTACGCGCTACTGGCTGATCTCACGCGGGCTCATGCTTCTGTGGCTGATGCTGAGCCTGTGGCAGGTCAACGTCCTACCGCTCGCCGGGAGCGACGAAGAGGCCGCGACCGTGCTGGCAGGCTTCCGGCTCGCATCCGCGATCGACGAGCCGCTCGCTGTCGGCAGCCTGTTCCTGCAGGAACAGATGCCTCTGTCGTACCTGCCGAGCGCCATCGGAGCGCACCTGCTCGATGTGAACGAGTTCACGCTGCGGCTTCCGTATGCGTTGATCGGCGCGTTGCAGATGCCTCTGCTGCTGGCGCTGACTCTTCGACTGTTCGGACGCAGGGCCGCGGTCTTCGCCGGGCTGATGCTGCTGGGGACGGGACTGTTCGCGATCAACCGTCTCGCCTTCGGCGCAGGAATGTTCGGAGTGCTCGAGCTCGGCGGTGCGTGGCTGTTGGTGCGATATGTCGAGTCAGGCGAACGCCGCTGGATCGTGCTGTCTTCGCTGGTGTTCGCCGCCGCGGCGCTGACTCATCCTGTTGGTGTCGTGCTGCTTGTCGCTGCGCCGGGTATTGGCTGGTGGAAGCACGGCGACAGAAGAGACGTTGGAATCGCTTTACTGACTAGTGCCGGTTTACTCGTTGCGTTCGCAGCCGGATCGATGGTGATCGAGTCGGTCTACCAGGGCGTTGCGGGCGGCGACGTGTATGTCTCTGACGGCGATGTTTTCAGCCGCATCGCTTCCGCTTTCAACCCGTTTGGCACATCTCCAGCCGGGTTCAGAGATGCCTGGCTGCTCTATCTCGGCATTCCGGTGGTCTCGCTCACCCTGATCGGCCTAATCGAGGCACTTGTTCACAATCACCCTGCCAGGACTCCTGTACTGGCGATGCTGGCTACGGCGGGCACCTACTCGCTGGTTGCGCTGGTGCTCGGCGCCGGACCTGAGTACATCGTGGCCGGAAGTCTGCTGGTGATCCCTGTTGTGGCGTTTGGCTGGGCACAGCTGGTGAGCCAGATGCATTCGATTGCTACTCAGGTAGCTGTCGGAGCGGCTGTCGCTGCGATTGCGCTGGCCGGCGTTGTGTGGAACCAGGCGGTCTTCAACCCCGAGATCGAGTTCACTTCGGAACTGCGAAGCCTGAGAGAGTACGCGTTGTCGCTGGACCGTGGAACGGGCCTGTTCGAGGAGGATTTCCGCGGGCTGGACGCCATGGCGCATGTGATTCGCGAGGAGACCGAGGCCGACGCCGTGGTCTTCGTGCGAGAAGGCGTGTCGGCAGAGGCGATCGAGCTCTACTCGGCGCGACGCACAGAACGACTCGACCTGAACCTGTTCACATCAGACCAGGCGGACCTCGATGGGGCCTTCCTGGTGATCAAGGGTGAGGACGAGTCGCTCAACGCCGGGCTTAGCGGCTTGACCACTGTCGTGGCAAACCACCGGGTGTTCGCCGACGGTGAGTCTCTCTACCAGCTCGTGCAATTGAGCGAAACGGGCGATCCGTTCGACACGCCGATCTGGTGGCGTGCTGACGTCGCCGGCGCACGCCTGTTCACCGAACAGATTCGGTACACAGACTTTCTGCCCGAGGCTGCTAAGCAGGCGGCGAACTAGCACCCACTCGCCAGATGCCGGGGAGGCCGCGCTAACTCACGACGTCTACGCTGCGGTCCGTGTCCGCCGCAACCTCTCTCAGGTACAGGTAGACCGGAAGCGCGAGCGATGTTCCGACGACAAAGCACGGCAGCGGCCACCACCACCGGTTGCCTAGCCGTTCACGAGTGGCGAATACAAGGACGATCAGCACCGCACCCGAAACCAATACGTCCCACCACGCGAACGCCGAGATTCTGCTGGCGGTCAACTCGTCGAAGAACGCCGGAACGTCGATGCCGCTGTCGACCAGCCACCCGATCAGCTGCCAGTAGGGAAGCACGGTTCCCAGAACCGCCAGCAGCAGATACAGGTGCCTGAGCCTCATCACTCCACCTTCGCCAGCGAGATCGCCACCGGTTCGCCATCCAGGTCGAAAGCCTCGCTGGCCCCGTCGCTGATCTCATCCTCCAGGCTGACCGAAACCGCCAGCGTCTCCTGCGCCACGTACGCTTCGTGAGCCGCAAGCGCATCGCGAACGCCGCCAGATGCCGTGACCGCCAGCCGGATCCGGTCCGAGATGTCGAGGCCGGCGGACTTGCGAAGGTTCTGCACCACGTGCACCACCTCGCGCGCCACGCCCTCGGCCCGCAATTCCGGCGTCACCTCGGTGCTAACCGCGGCGGTGTAGCCGGCATCGGTGGCGACGGCGTATCCCTCCGCCGCGTGTCTTTCGACCAGCACCTCTTCCGGTTCGAGCGTGAAGTCGCCGAGCTCGATCTGCTGTCCCGATTCGGCCTTCTGCGCAATCCCGGCAGCGTCGGCGTCTGCCAGGAGCTGCCTGATCTCTCCAAGCTGCTTGCCGTACTTCGGGCCAAGCGACCTCAGTTCGGGTTTGACCACGAAGCTGAGGAGCCCTCCGGAACCGCTCACATCCCGCACGCCCTTCACGTTCAGCTCGTCTGAAAGTTGCTGTTCGATGACCGGAAGCGCGTCTCGCTCCCAGTCGTGCCGCACCTCGACCAGCAGTTCGGCAAGCGGCTGCCGGACCTTCAGCTTCGATTGCGCGCGGGCCGAGCGCCCGAGCGATGCGAGCCGGATGGCCAACTGCGTCTGTCGAGAGAGATCTTCGTCGATCAGCGACGGGACGGCTGCCGGCCAGTCCGCCAGGTGTACGGAATCCGGCGCATCGCCGTCGACATCGGCCACGAGCTTCTGCCACATCTGCTCGGCGACGAACGGCACGAACGGCGCAAGCAGGCGAATCAGCGTCGTCAGGCTGTAGTGCAACGTCGAGTATGCAGCCGATTTGTCGGCGTCGCTCTCGCTCTTCCAGAACCGGCGGCGCGAAAGCCGCACATACCAGTTCGACAACCCGTCGACGTACTGCTCGAGCGCCTGCGCGGCGTACTCCACGCGCCAGCCTTCCATGTATTCGGTGATGCGGCTAACCAGCTGGTTGGTCTCAGAGATGATCCAGCGGTCCAGCTCGGTGAACTGTTCGGGCAACGACTCCTCGCTGCCCGGCAGGTGTTCCGAGTCGTCCGCTGTCCAGCCGTCGAGCGACGCGTAGGTGGTGAAGAACGAGAAGATGTTCCACAGTGGGATCAGGAACTGGCGACGGACCTCGTCGCCTGCGCCATAGCCGAAGTTGAGGTTCGAAGCCGGGTTGTGACGGGCGAAGGTCCAGCGCATCACATCCACACCCATCTTCTCGGCGGCATCCTCGAACCAGATGGCGTTGCCCTTCGACTTGTGCATCTCTTCGCCGTTCTCGTCGCGCATCAGCGCATAGGAGAACACGCTTTCGGTCGGCGGCTTCCCTTCCAGCGCTACGCTCATGGTGATAAGCGAGTAGAACCAGTTCCTGAACTGGCCTGGGAAGCTCTCGGAGATCCATTTGGCCGGATACCACTGCGCCCAGTGCTCGCGGTCGTGCCTGTAGCCGAGAGTTGAGAATGAGACGATGCCGGCGTCGAGCCAGGCGTTGCCGACATCCGGGATCCGGCTGACGGTCGATCCGCAGTCGGAGCAGGCGATCTTCACGGCGTCGATCCACGGCCTGTGGGGCGAGTGGCCTTC
>JANQEF010000029.1 GCA_028278465.1 Dehalococcoidia bacterium
GGATAACGCGCCAATGGAGCAGGAGCTCCTGGAAGACCCGACACCGGCCGACATCGTTGATGCCGTGGACGACCCCATGGCTTTCGATGAGCCGATGACCGTGGATGAGCCAATGGACGTGCCGATGGACGTTCCGACAGATGTGCCGACGACCACAGGCGACGGTGTCGCAGACGCTGTGACGGCCGCGCTCGCCGCCAACGTCGACCTGCTGACGTTGGCGAGCCTCGTGCGGTGGACCGCCATCACAAGGGAGCGCATCGGCGCCAACCGGCTCGACATCCTGCTCGACGCATATGAGATGGCAGGCCGCATTTCGCCGCAGATGAAGAACGTCGTTCGTGCGCTGAGCGCGCTGGGCGACGAGGACGAAGACGGGATCCCGGTGCGGGACGTGGTGACGGCGATGGTCCGCATGGAGGGCGTCATCAACTCGGAGGAGACCCGCGAGAGCAACCGACTGCTCGGCCTCCTTCTCGAGATGGACGAGGACCCGCTCGACTACCTGGCGGCGTGACCTGCCCGGCCCAACACGCCGCCCGACGATCTACTGAGACCGAACGACAGGCTCCGCCGAACAGAGGCGTTGCTAACGGGGTGCTGCCATAGACAAGGCGATCACAACGATGCTGCTGACGATAGCCGGCGTGGTCGCCGCTATCGCAGTCATGAACGCGGTGTTCCCAGCAGTGACCCGCAGCTCCAGCGCGCTCACCACCGCGAGCTCGACCGTGGATGAGCGCATTCGCACTAATGTGAGTGTCGTGCAGTCGGTTGGCGAGCTCGATTCCGGCGGCTCGTTCGTCGACACCAACTCCAACTCGCTCTTCGACTTCTTCGTCTGGGTGAAGAACGTTGGCGACGTCACCGTTCCGGCGGTCGGCGAGGTCGATGTGTTCTTTGGACAGCCCGGCAGCGTAACGCGCATACCGAACACGGCGGACTCGCCGAGCACCTACCCGAACTGGACGCATGTCGTCGAAGGTGGAGGCGACTGGGAAGTGGCGGAGACGGTCCGCTTCGAGGTCCGGTTCGACGACGGCTGTCCGGGTTCATGCGCGAAGCCGGCCGGAACGTACTTCGTACGGATCGTGACGCCGAACGGAGTGGCGGCCGAGTCGTTCTTCTCGATGTAGCGATGGCGGCCAGGACGTCTGGGAGCGCCGACATCCTGGCCGACCGGGCTGCCTTGCAGGAGTGATCAGCGGTGGGAACAGCGGTCATTGCGGTGCTGGCCTTCGCCATCGTGCTGGGCGCGGCGTTCACCGCGCTTGGTGACCTCGTCAATCTGAGCGTCACCAGCGCCAACTCTCTCCGCAACTCCTGGAGCGAGGCCGAGCGGACCGTCGACAGCTACATCGTCCCGACCTCTGCCAGCGTCTCCGGGACCGATGTAGACGTCGTGATCAGCAACACCGGTCGGCTCAAGTACGCATCGCCGGAGCTGAACGACTGGGAGGTCGTTGTCCGTTACGAAGACGACGAGGGCGACTCGCGTATCGAGTACCTGGACTACGCATCGACGCTCTCCACCGGCAAGTGGACGGTGCAGCAGATCTACCGCGACCACTCGCAGTCGCTGGCCGAGGTGTACGAGCCCAACATCCTGAACATGAACGAGCAGATGGTGATCCGCGGTCGTCTGGCGAACACGCCCGGCACGGGAACCATCAACCAGGTGACGGTTGCGCCGCCGGAGGGCGACGTCGGGGCGGTGCACTTTGACGGCTGATTTCGAGCAGACCACCGAACAGATCCACGCCGCCTACGCGCGAATCCAGCGGTCTGAGCAGCCGCCCCAAACGGGGGATCACACCGAAAGCACACCTTCGCGGGTCATCGAAAAGAGGCTCCGTTGTCCAGTCTTGTAATAGCACTGGTCTCGGTGATGGTGATCCTGGCCGCGATGACCGGCCTCGTGACGAGCTTCACCGGCCCGCAGGCCCAGATCGGCGAGACGGTCAGGGAGTCGAGCGACCTGTACGGCGACATCACCCGCACAGAGCTCACATCCCTCTCAGTCTCGGTCATCTCGGCCGGGGCGACCGTTGACTGGTCTGCCGGGAACGTCGGTCAGACGCAGCTTCGCGTGTTCGAGGACTGGGATGTTGTGATCGTGTACCAGGACTCTGCCGGGTCCGGGTTGCAGGTCCAGCACCTGACCTACACGACGAACGTTGCGCCCTCAGCCGGCGAGTGGACCGTGACGGGCGTCTACAGGGACGCCGGGACGTTGACCGCAGAGGTGTTCAACCCGGGGATCGTGGATCCAGGAGAGGAGTTCATCATCAGGGCGCAGCTGAGCCCGGTGATCGCGTCCTCGACCACCAACACGATCACCCTGGCGGTCGAAAACGGCGTGACCGTCTCGGCGCAGTTCACGAACTGATCGACGGCCGGTTTTCGGGGCCTCCAGGCGGTCATAGAACGGCGTTTCGCAAACGGGCTCAACCCGGTCTCCAACACCGTTCCAAGACGTGTCAGAGCGGCGTGAAACGAACCGGCCTGAGACCTGCTTTTAGGCCCTAACGGTTGGCACTCAGGCCCAACTTGACATTTCTCCTTCTTGGAGCGAGTTGGGCGCAATCACAATTTGAACTGGGGTCGCATGCGTGCGCACGGATCGTCCCGGTCCCGATGAGCGCACCACCCCGAAACAGGCGCCTGGAAGCGTCTCAAGCGGGCCAAAAACCCGCCGTCCTGGCGAAAGAGCGATAGCGACTCGGAGGAAACGTGGCAGAAGCCGGAGCGATAGCGTCCGTATCGACGGGTCAGCCGGACCTCGACAAGAAGCTGGGTGGCGGAATTCCGCTCGGCTCTCTCACGCTGCTCGAAGGTCAGTCGGACTCCGGCAAGTCAGTCGTCTCGCAGCAGCTGATCTGGGGATCGCTGCAGGCCGGGCTCAGCGCAGTGCTGTTCACCACCGAGAGTACGACCAAGAGCTTCCTGCGCCAGATGTCGAGCCTGAACCTGGACGTGATGGAGTTCCTGCTGCTCGGCAGGCTGCGCATCTACCCGATCGCTGTCGGACGCCGCAAGCTCAGCCCGCAGCAGGTGTTCAACACCGTCGTCAGGTCGGTCAAAGAGGGACAGGGCGTCGACCTCATCGTGGTCGATTCGCTCACCACCTTCGTCACCCGCGGCTCGTGGGAGGAGACGGCGACCTTCTTCGAGCACTGCCAGGAGCTGGTGGCCGAGAACCGCACCATCATCAACGTGGCATCGACCTACGCCTTCGATGACACGACCCTCGCCCGCCTCCGCTCCATGTGCGACGCCCACCTGACGCTGCGCACGGAAGAGGTCGGCGACCAGCTGGTGAAGATCCTGGAGGTCGCCAAGGTCAGGGGCGCTTCGAAGACCACAGGAAACATCATCACGTTCGACATCGAGCCGGACATCGGCATGAAGATCATCCCGTTCTCGCGGACCTCGGCCTAGCGCCCGGCAGATCAGTAGATGAGCGACTTTCCGCCCCCATTCCAGCTGAAAGACCCCGAGCCGTGCGATGAGCCGGAGACGTGCGAGTTCGTCCAGGGTCTGCCTGACGAGCTGAAAGACGCCGTCACCGAGACGGCGTTTCTGCGCAAGTACGTTCACCGGCTTCCGATCGACGAGATTGGCGTGCCGACGTACCGCGATGACCTCGCCCGCTCGGACGGTGACGCCGAGAACCCGAACTTCATCTACAAGTCGCACAAGGGCGGCATCTTCTTCCACATCTACCCGGACCCGGCGGGCGGAAGAGACCACTACATCGCCATCGAGCCGTCGATCGAACACCCGAAGCTGCGGGAGATCATGGCGGACATCGAAGAGGCGATGCTCGATTACACCGACGAGCTGGAGGCCGCACGCGGCGAAGAGCAGCTCGGTCTGGTGCTCGAGTGGTGCCTGGACACGATCTTCAAAGAGAAGCCAGCGATGGATCTGGCAGAGATCTACGCACTGCCGGTGATCGACCCGGATGCCGAGCCTGAGCCGGAAGAGGAGCAGGCAGACAACTCCGACGGCGAAGACGAGGAGGGCGAAAACGAAGCCGTGGTTGCGGCCGAGCCTGCCGCCGAAACGGCCTTCGCAGACGGCGCTACCGAGGAAGCTGAAGGCGGCGGCGGAGTTGCCGTAGCGCCCGCGCCACCGGCGAAGAAGCCGAAAGGCAAGGGCAAAGGCGGTCTCTTCTCACGCTTCCTGAGCGCCGGCGGCATGAAGGTCGACCTCAAGAGCAAGTGGAAGCTGACAAGGCTCGACATCGAGGGCATCAAGTACCAACTCGTGAAGGAGAAGGTCGGCGTCGGCGTCCTGCAGCCGCTCATCAACGATCACTGGATCGAGGACATCTCGTGCTCAGGCGTCGGCAGGATGTACATCGAGCACAAGGTGTTCAAGTCGATGCTGTGCTCCTTCGGCTACAAGGATGACGCCGAGCTGGACGAGCATGTGCTGCGGCTTTCCGAGCGCATTAAGAAGCCGGTGACGTTCAGGTCGCCGGTTGTCGACGCCTCGCTCCCGGACGGCTCTCGTATCAACATCGTCTTCGGCCGTGACGTATCGCTCACGGGCTCGAACTACACGATTCGTAAGTTCGCGGAGGACCCGATCTCCATCCTGAACCTGATCAGGTGGAAGTCGATCACCTCCGAGGCCGCGGCTTACCTGTCGCTCTGTCTCGAAGAGGGCATGAACATGTTCGTGTCCGGTGAGACGGCGTCGGGTAAGACGACGCTGATGAACGCGCTGACCGTGTTCATTCGCCCGAACGCCAAGATCGTGTCTATCGAGGACACGGCCGAAGTCCAGGTGCCGCACCCGAACTGGCTGCGCGAGGTTGTGCGCAAGGCGAAGCCGGGCGAAGGTGACTCGGGCGTCGGCATGTTCGACCTTCTGAAGGCAGCACTGCGCCAGAGGCCGGAAGAGATCATCATCGGTGAGATTCGTGGTGAGGAAGGGCTGATCGCCTTCCAGGCGATGCAGACCGGTCACCCGGTGATGGCGACCTTCCACGCAGCCTCGGTGCAGAAGCTGATCCAGCGTGTTGTCGGCGACCCGATCCTGGTCCCCAAGAACTACGTCGACAACCTGAACCTGTGCGTCATCCAGGAAGCGGTGCGGCTGCCGAACGGCGAGCGCGGCAGGCGCTGTACTTCGATCTCGGAGATCGTCAACTACGACTCGCTCTCCGACTCGTTCTCGTTCGTGGAGGTGTTCACGTGGGACCCGGTGACGGACGTGCTCGAGTTCACCGGCATGAACAACTCGTACCTGCTTGAGCAGCGCATCGCTCCCGCCCGCGGCTACCCGGCGGCGAGGCGACGGCAGATCTACTCGCTCGTGAAGCGGCGGGCGCGCATCCTCGACAAGCTGGTGAACACCGGCATCGAGGACTACTACGAGACCTTCGAGGTCATCTCCAAGGCCACAGCGGACGGTGTGTTCTAGTGGCTACAGGAGTACTCGCAAGGCTCGGGCTCGGCGATGCCGTCAAGCGCAAGGCCGAAGAGAAGGCGCTGGCCAGCGTCAAGAGCACGTCGCAGGTTGACAAGAAGCAGCTGCGCTTCGACCTCTTCACGCACGTCTCGTACATGGCTTCACTGGCGACGGCCAAGGCGTCTCGCGAGGTTATGTTCACCCGCGCGGCCAAGCTGAACCTGGAGTCGTCGCCGTTCTTCGCCGAGATCAACACGCTAGTGAACCGGCTGAAGTACGACTACTCGGAGGCGTGCCGCGCGGTTGCCGACCGCACCGACATCGAAGAGGTTTCGAGCCTGTTGATCCGAATGTCAGGTTCGCTGGCTTCAGGTGAGGACGAGGCCGAGTTCCTGACGAGAGAGGCGGCGGTGCTGGCCGAGCAGTACCAGGCGGAGTACGAGCAGAAGGTCGAGTCGCTCCGCAAGTGGACGGACGCTTACGCCGCTCTCACCGTCTCAGCTGGACTGATCGTCGTCATCAGCATGATCTCGACGATGATCTGGACGCTGAGCCCGATCATGATCCTGATGACCGCCGTCGCGACGATCGGCGTGATGGGCGTCGGCGCCTTCATCCTGAACGCGGCGTCGCCAGTCGAAGGATTCGCACGCAAGGCCGGGATGTCTGCGCCGAACCAGCTGCTGGCCAAGCGACTGATGCTGCTCTTCGGGCCTGGCGGCGCGCTGCTTGGCGCGCTGGTGATGCTGACCGCCGGCCTCGGGCCTGCGCTGATCATCGCTGGCATCGGGTTGCTGCCCGGTGGATTCATCATGTGGCGAGACCAGCGCCGCATCGCTAAGCACGACGCCGACATCGCTACATCGACGCGCCTGCTCGGTGGTGTCACGGACGCCATCGGATCGACGGTCGGCGACGCGCTGACAAAGGTGGACCGGCGCTCGCTGGCCTCGCTGGAGCCTTACTTCAGGCGGCTTGATGTGCGCATTCGGGCATCGCTGTCGCCCGACCTGGCCTGGAAGCGGCTTGTCTCAGAGACCGGCTCTGAGATGGTCGACCGCACGGTGAGCATCTTCTGGGACGCTCTGACCATCGGCGGAAACGCGCTCGAGACCGGCAAGAACGCCGCCTTCTTCGCGTCGAGCATCTCGCTGTTGCGTGAGAAGCGCTCGCTGGTCGCCAACACCTTCATGTTCCTGGTGATCCCGCTCCACATGGCGATGACCGGTCTCCTGATGTTCATCGTGAACGTGATGGAGCTGTTCTCGACGCAGCTGGCCGACCAGACGGCGCCAGACCTCGATGAGACCGGAGCGACGATCCCGGACATTGCGAACGTATCGGGCTTCAACACCTTCGCCAACGTTGACTTCGGGTTCCTGGGAATCCTGGTCACGTCGGTGATCCTGGCGCTCACGCTGGCGAACGCACTTGCGCCCCACTCGGCGGCCGGCGGCCACAGGTTCAGATTTCTCTTCTTCCTCGGCGTGATGATGATCGTCTCAGGGGCAATGATGACCGCCGTTCCGCCGATGGCCGAATCGATCTTCTCCACTATCACGGAGCCCGCGAACACGTAGCTCGCGCTCCGTGGACTAAGGAGGCTGGATATGCCAGACGACGAACAGAAACCGGGCGAGGAGCCGGCCATCAAGGCCGTTTCGGTGAGCTTGGCCGACATCGTTGGCGACGACGAGCCGGAGCTGGATGAACTGGAGGACGAAGAGCTCGAAGAAGAGCTTGACGTGGAAGAGGCTCCCGAAGAGGACGAGCCGGAAGAAGCGGAAGAAGAAAAGTCCGGCGGCCTCGACGACCTCATGGACGACATCTTCGCCGATGAGCAGGAAGAGGATGACCGGCTGAAGGCTTTCGGCGACCTGGAGCACCTGACGATGGTCGAGGTGAGCTCAGAGGTCGAGGCCGTGCTGGAAGAGCTGCAGATCAGGCAGGGTGGGTATGAGTAAAGGTGGCGCCGCGCGCCAGCCGCTCTTTGAAGAGAGCGCTGGAGAGCAGGACGAGCACATATCGGGCGTCGCGCTTGACGCGCTGGCTGACTCGATCAAAGAGGCCGCGATCTCGATCAATAGCAAGTCGAACGTGGTGCAGTGGAACGCGGCTTTCGAGACCAGGTTCCAGGCCCCGCAGGCAGGCGACGCGCTCGCCGACCACTTCGACCCTCCGGGACTGCGCGCGCTGATCAAGTCCACCATGGGCTCGGATTCGGTGCGCGAGGCTGAGATGATCTCGGACGAGGGCGGCGCGCATGCGGCTGCCTACCGCGTCACCGCGGTGCCGATGCCTGAGGGCGATAACGCCCGCGTACTGCTTGTCGTCGACGATATCTCCGAACAGGCGGACCAGCGGAACCGCATGGTCGCCAACAGCAGGCTCGTCGCCGTCGGTGAGATGGCTGCGGGCGTGGCGCACGAGCTGAACAACCCGCTGACAGCCGTGCTCGGCTTCTCGCAGCTTGCGCTGAAACAGACCACCGACCCGGTCCTGCGTAAGGACCTGGAGTCGATCGCCCGTGAGGCCGAGAGAGCGGGCCAGATCGTCGACAACCTGCTCGGCTTCGCACGCTCTCACTCCGGACGTGGCGACCGCTTCGACGCTGCCGCTTCGCTGCAAAAGGTGCTGGACCTTCGCGAGTACGAGTGCAGGGTCAACAACATCGAGGTCGTGACCTACTTCGACCCGGGCACGCCGGTCACGCGGGCGGACGGTCACCGCATGGAGCAGGTGTTCCTGAACCTGATCGGCAACGCTATCCAGGCCATCAGCGAAGGACCCGGCAGAGGCAACATCACGGTCGGGCTGGTAGCGATCGACGGCGTGATCCGCGTCAGCATCACGGACGACGGTCCCGGCATACCCGAAGAGGTGCTGCCGCACATATTCGAGCAGTTCTACACCACCAAGCCGGTCGGCAAGGGCACCGGCCTCGGCCTGCACATCTGCCAGGAGATCGTCAGGGACCACGGCGGCGAGATCAGGGTGGAGAGCCACTCCAACCGCGGCACGACGTTCGTCGTGGAGATCCCGGTTGTGGAGGTCGAGGAGCAGGAGGAAGAAGAGCCGAGCGCCCCGGCGCAGCCTCGCAGCTTCTCGATGCTCAAGGTGCTGGCCGTAGACGACGAGCCGGTGATCACAGACCTGCTCTCACGCATCCTGACCGGCCTCGGCCACGAGGTGGATGCCGCAGCAGACGGCGCCGAGGCGCTGCGGATGATCAACCTGTCCGACTACGACGCCATCCTGCTAGACGTGAAGATGCCGGGTCTCGGCGGTCCAGAGGTGCTGCGCTGCATCGACGGCCTGAAGCCGGAACTGGCGGAACGTGTGCTCTTCATCACCGGAGACACCGTTTCGCCGACCACACAGACCTTCTTCCAGGAGGAGGAGGTCGACGTGCTGCACAAGCCGTTCTCGCTCGAAGAGCTGAGGAGCAAGCTCGACTACTTCGCCGCTCTCAAGGACCGCAGAGCTTCAGAAGGAGAAACAGGTAAAAGGCCCGACCTGACAGCGGGGATTTCACGGATTTCCCCCAGGAGCCAATCTTAGAGAATTCATCACGAGGACCTGTGACATGACAACTTCCAACGCCGAAAGCTACGACGCATACGACAGCCACCGCGCAGACGAGGTGGTCGATGCGCCCGTGCGAGACAGCTCGTCTCCTGTGCGAGTCTTCCTGATCGAGGACCATCCTGTGGTGCGTGAAGGCACACGCCGCCTTCTCGAGTTTGAAGAGGGCGCGACGGTGGTTGGCGAGGCGGACAGCGGCGAGAACGCAATGGTCTCGCCTTCTCTCGGCCTTGCAGAGGTTGTTCTCTGCGACGTGATGCTGCCCGGCATGGACGGCATCGAGTCGACAAAGGCGATCCTCGGCAAGTACCCGCACCTGCGGGTCGTGATGTTGAGTTCGTTCGGCGACTCTTATCTCTCGGCGGCGCTGGAAGCGGGCGCCTGCGGCTACCTGCTGAAGCGCTCGACCGGCGAGGAGTTGCTGAAGGCGGTGCAGGACGCTGCGAACGGCGGCGCTCCGCTGTCACCGGCGCTGAACGCACTGCTGGTAGACCGCTACCGCGAACTGCAGTCGAACAAGACCGACACGCTGGGGCTTTCCGAGCGGCAGGCGCAGGTGCTGGAGATGGTCGCTCGTGGCGAGACGACGAAGCGCATCGCCGAGGACCTCTACCTGAGCCCTGCGACGGTGAAGCGGGAGCTGCGGCACGTGTTCGACCTGATGGGCGTCAACAACCGCGCCCACGCAGTTGCCGAGGCGCAGCGCAGAGGGCTGATCTAGCGGCTCTCGTGGTCTGTAGCCAGAACGATCTGAACGAAACTCCGGTGCCTTGAGCGCCGGAGTTTTTCTTTGCCTGGCATCTGGCTGTGAAGGCCATTCTCTGGCTTGAGTAGCGTGCGGACGCGCCTCAACTGGCTCGCAACTGTGAGACATGAGGCAACCGCCGATTAGCCGCCCGCGACTGCACTGCGCCCGCTCTCGTCTCCATCATGGGTTGATCGCTTTGTGAAAAAGCGCACGTCCCCGCCTGCAGCTCATCTCCAATCGGAGCCCGAATGCCAGAGATCATTCCATTCGACCGGGACTTCTCGGACCCGGAGCCGGACCGCACCACCGAGGTGCTGGTCATAGCGTCGCAGGAGCTGATCCGCGACGTTGTGCGCAGCACGCTTTCGGCGGTCGACCAGGTCCACGTCATCGGCGAGTCGAAGCAGGGCGACGCAGCGATGCAGGCGGTCGAAGAGCTCAGGCCCGATGTCGTCGTTATCGAATCGCAGATCGGGCCCGACGCAGAGGGTGTTCGCAGCGGGTATCGCCTGAAGGCGGCACGGCCTTCCCTCGGCGTCGTCGTCATTGCGCAGGGCTTCGGACCGGACGTCGTTCATTATCTCTCCGGGAAGGTCGGCTCAGGCTGGTCCTTCATCACCCGTGGAGCGGCGCTGGACCCTGCGAGGCTCTGGAGAGCCATCGAGGGCGCATCGAAGGGCACGGGCGTTATCGACCCGGGCCTTGAGCGCTCCGCCTCAGAGACCGGCGTTCCTCTGCTGGAAAGGCTGACGGTGCAGCAGGCGCGGGCGCTGGAACTGCTCGCCGCCGGCATCTCAGACACGGGGATCGCGGCACGGCTCGACCTGACCAAGGCGCAGACCCATTCGCTTGTCGAGTCGCTCTACCAGGACATGAGCATCGACGCCGGCCCGCGGGTGGACCGCAGGGTCGTGGCCACGCTCGTCTACCTGCGAGAGACGGTCCGGCTCCAGAACTGAGCCGCACAGCGGCGTTTTCGTTGCGAGAGACGCCAGAGGCGCATTTTCGCTACTGATCGAGTTCATCCGTCGTGTTGCGCATCGGCTATCCTCGCTGACGATGACCTTCGAAAGCGCAGAACTGCCTGAGAAGCCGGACGCCATCGCTCCAGACGGCTCTGAGATCCGTTTGCTCTCCGTGGAGGCATCAGGTGGCTCCATGGTCCACTGCACGCTGCCTGCTGGCCGAGTGACGAAGCCGGTGCGGCACCGCACCGTCGAGGAGATGTGGCACTGCATTGGCGGCTCAGGGGCGCTTTGGCGGAAGCTGGACAGCCACGAGGAGCTGCTGACGCTCGAAAAAGGCGTTTCGTGCTCCATCCCAACGGGAGCCTGCTTCCAGTTCAGGGCGGACGCCGACGGGCCGCTCGAGATCGTGATCGCCACGATGCCGCCCTGGCCGGGCGAACAGGAGGCGGAGCCGTGCGATGGCAGGTGGGAGCCATCGCTCTAGCACGCACGCCGCAACCGGTACATTGTCGGTCACTCTGTGGCAAACTCAGGTAGACCGTCTTCGCCCGACCCATGACCAGCCCGGATTCGGCGCCGCCGCGCCACCGGCTCACCCGGCATATGACCCAGCCAGACCGCCCGCTCAACAAGACGCAACGACTGCAGCAGTGGTTCGAGTCCCACCCGCGCTGGGACAACGCCTCGTACGGCGAGTTCATGCACGTCGGCGCCAACCAGACCATCTTCCGCATCGTGCTGCAGGAGCTGGAGATCGGCCCTGAAACGGTGGTGCTGGACGTAGCCTGCGCCGTCGGAGGCAACGCCCGCTGGCTGGCCTCGTTACACGGCTGCCGCGTCTACGGCAACGACATCGACACCGACGCGCTCGCTGTTGCGAAGGACCTTGCCGGGATCGAGAGGATCTCGGACCTGTGCACATTCGTCGAGGCGCCGGTCGATAGCCTGCCGTTCGACGACGGCATGTTCGATCTTGTCATCTCGACCGATGTTTTTGACATCGCAGAGGTGAAGCGGGTGCTGAAACCGGGCGGGCACTTCATCGTCAGCACGATGGTCGAGGACCAGGACGCGACGTTCAAGTCGATCGCCGACGGCTGGGGGCTGGAGCAGGAGTCGGGCCAGGACGTGACGAGCCTGGCGTTCGCCTTCCACAGGGCGAAGGAGTCGGAGGCTCAACTGCTGCTGCAGGCGGGGATGATCCCGACCAG
>JANQEF010000049.1 GCA_028278465.1 Dehalococcoidia bacterium
TCCTCCTCGCTGTTCACACCACGCTCCGCCAGCCGTTTTCGCAACACCTCCATTGAAGGAGGCAGCACAAAGATCTGCAGCGCCTCAGGCACCAGCTCACGCAGACGCCTGGCGCCCTGTACATCCACTCGCAGCAGCACATGCTGGCCCCGAGCCAGCGCATCCCGCACCTGCTGCCTTGGCACGCCATAGTAGTTGCCATACACCTCGGCCCACTCCAGCAACTCATCGCGGCGGATCATCTCCTGGAACTCCTCCCGGTCCAGGAAGTGGTGATTCACCCCCTCCTTCTCGCCCGGCCGCGGGTCACGCGTCGTCGCCGTCACAGTGAAATGGTGGTTGTGGCCGAGCTCCGCCATGCGCTCGATCAGCGTGTCCTTGCCAACGCCTGAGGGCCCCGAGATCACCACCACAAGCGGCGACGGCTCTCGTTCGGTGGTTGCCGGCGAGCTATTCAACGGCCCCGCCGAGCTTCTCGATCTCCGCCCAGAACTGCGGGTACGAGATCGAAGCGATCTCAGCGCCGGTGATCGTCACGGGCGACTCGCTGATCAGCCCGGCGATGCCCTCGCTCATGGCGATGCGGTGGTCGTGGTGGCCGTTGAAGTTTCCGCCCAGCAGCCGGCCCGCGCCGTGCACAGTCATGGTGTCCGCAGTCGTCTCCACGGTCACGCCCGCCGCCGTCATCCAGTCTGCGGTCGCGGCGATGCGGTCTGTCTCCTTGACCCGCAGCTCTTCGGCATCCTCGAAACGCGTCTCGCCCTCGGCCAGCGCTGCCGCGACGGCGAGAACCGGGATCTCGTCGATCAGCAGCGGAACGATCTCGCCTCCGATCACCGTGCCCTTCAGGTCGCTGGAACGCACGAGGATGTCGGCGACCGGCTCGCCAGCGGCGTCGCGCTCATTCTCCAAAGTGATGTCTGCGTTCATCATCTTGAGCGCATCGATCACGCCGGCGCGGGTCGGGTTGATGCCGACGCCACGGATCATGATCTCGGCGTTCGGGTGGACGAGACCGGCGACCATCCAGAAGGCGGCGCTCGAGATGTCGCCGGGAACGTAGTCATCGTCCGCTCCGAGCTCAGACGGCGTGACGCTGACCTCGTTTCCTTCGGTCGTGACGCTTGCGCCCATTGCGTTGAGCATTCGCTCGGTGTGGTCGCGTGACTGCGCGGGCTGGACGAGTCGGGTCTCGCCATCGGCCCGCAGTCCGGCAAGCAGCAGGGAAGACTTGAGCTGCGCGCTGGCGACCGGCATCTCGTAGCGCATCCCGCGCAGGTCTCCACCGGCGAACACCAGCGGGGCGAGCGTGTTGTCCTTCCTGCCGAAGATCTCGGCGCCCATCTGGCGCAGCGGAGCGACCACTCTGCCCATCGGCCGAGACCTGATCGACGCATCGCCTGTGAGTATGGCGAAGATGTCACGGCCGGCGAGGATGCCGGACATGAGGCGAGTGGTGGTGCCGCTGTTACCGGCGTCGAGGATCACTGACGGCTCGGCGAACCCGTGCATGCCGACGCCGTTGATGTGGACCATGTCGCCGAGGCCTTCTTGGCCGGGCTCGCGGTCGATCTCGACCCCAAGGGCGCGCAGGATGTCGAGGGTGGATGAGCAGTCGGCGCCGGGGGAGAAGTTGGTGACGGTGGCGCTGCCGCCGGCGATGGCGTTGAACATGGCGGACCGGTGGGAGACCGACTTGTCGCCGGGCGCCGTAATCTCGCCTCGAAGCTGCGGAGGGCCGCTGACTGTGACTGGCATCAGCGCATTATGCGCGGCAGAACGGCGCGAAGCCAGTGGAGAGGGGAGGTTTCTCCCTCCCTCGGATGCCCTCTGGGCGCGAGTTAGAGGGAGGGGCGCCGCTTGCTGCGCCCGGTGACGCCGGAGGCGGCACGATCAGTCGTCCCGAGCGGACGCGAGGGACCCGGTGGGCGGGGCGATCCACCCGCGACTTTTCTCTAGGTCAGCGTCTGGTGGCCATCTGTCGCGCCCGGTCCCGGCTGCAGCCGGACGTTTCTTCTCGCAGCGGAGGAAGAGAACCACTGACACCTTCGTCCTGAGTGGCAGCGAAGGGCCTGGGGATGGGGCGGTGGCTCAACGTGCCGGCAGAATCAAACCTTTGTGGGATGTTGACGCTTGTCGCTCATGCAGCGAGAGGTTCAGGCAGGTCGCCCCACCCACCGGGTCCCTCGTTCTAACTCGGGACGACGGGGGCAGTCCTCTCCCCAACGCGGGAGCCGAGCCCCGCTACCTCATGCGGCGGCGGTCGTACTTCGTTGGGTCCTTGCGAGCCATGCGAGACCGGTTCAGCATCTGCTGGCCAATCCGTCCCAGCATCAGCGTCATCGTCGTCTCGCCAGCCGTCGGCAGCGGGTTCTCAGACGGCCGTCCCGGCTCGATGCCATGGTCCAGCCTCAGCTTCTGCTCCCAGGCATTCACGAAGATGTCGGCAAGCGCCGAATCGGTGTCGTAGCGGGTCTCCTCATCGGCAATCCCATCTCGCACCTGCTGCAACACGCCCATCAGCTGGTCGATCCAGTGCACCATCATGTCCGGGTTCGTCACCGCCGTTGCGTGACCCAGCGCCGGGTCGTGCGATGCTGGAGAGACGATCTCCTGGAAGTTGCTGTCAACGAAGCGGCTGATCTCCCGCCACGAAGGGCTGGACGATGCGACCGACAGCAGCGACGCCGCAACCACCAGTGGCAACCCGTTGACAGCGGCAGAGAAGCTGTCGTGCTCATCGATATCCATGAACACCGGACGGCCGCCGATGTCCTCGATCAGCCTGATCGCCTCCTTGATGGCGGCCTCGCGGGTGTGGACAGACGGCATCACGGCGATGCGCTTCTCCTGGAACAGGTCGTGGTGCGCGTCCGCCTGGCCCCGGAACCCGGCGCCGACAAGCGGGTCGATGCCCACGAAGTCGACGGTCGACGGCAGCAGTTCGTCCGCCCAGTCTGTGACCGCCCGCTTGGAGGATGAGGTGTCGATCACGACCGTGCCGCCGCGCAGGTGCGGGGCGATCGCCTCGAAGATGTCGTAGACGGCGTTGGCAGGCGCTGCGGCGATCACGATCTCGGCATCCTGCACGGCGTCGTCGAGGTTCCACTCAGACCTGTCGGCGGCGCCGATGCGGGTGGCGCTGTTGTGGGCGTCCTGGTCGGAGTCGTAGCCGACAATCTGGACCTTGTCGCCGTGTTTGGCCCGCAGCGCCTGTCCCATCGAGGCGCCGATGAGCCCGAGTCCGATTATGGTGACCTGCATGGTGCGTCTCCGAGTGCGGGTGTAGGTGGTTGGTGTAGCGGGTTGTGCGGCCCGGTTGCGTGGTTGATGCGGCTGTTTCGCGGTCGTTTCGGGCTGTCTTAGGCCCGATGCCGCTGTTGCGTGGTTACTTTAGCGGTTCTGATTCCGCACGGGGTGTGCTGAATTCTACGCTGGAGCAGACGCAGAAGTTCCACGGCCATTGTCATTCCGAGCGCGGGGTATCCGCTTGCGGGTCGAGGAATCTGGCAGTTGTCATCTCGACCGAAGGGAGAGATCTGACCGTCCGACGTAGGAACACTTCGGAGATTCCGGATCAAGTCCGGAATGACAGGGTTGGCCACCCGCGGATTCTTGGTAGGGGCGGTGCTTGCCCCGCCCGGCCCCGGCGGCAGCCGGGACGACGTGTTTCCTGAGCGGAGTAAAACGGAGTCGAAGGACCTCTGGCGCGGAGACTCGCCCTGACAGGTGAGCCCGCCGCACGAGAGACCCTCACCCGCAAGCGGGTACCCGTCGCTCAGGGAACACACTGGCTCAGGGTGGCGTCACTGACGACCCTCCCTCTAACTCCCTCCCAAGCTGGGAGGGAGGATGCGCTTCCCTCTCCCTTGATGGGAGAGGGATTGA
>JANQEF010000053.1 GCA_028278465.1 Dehalococcoidia bacterium
GGCGCCGACGAACGAGATCTTGCCGTCGCTAATGCCAACGGCGCCCGCGCCGTCCAGGCCGGTTGCCGCACAAACAACAGCCGGCGCACGCAACAGGAGATCGCACGTAGTCATTGCGCCTAATCTACCTCACTGAGAGCGTTCGCCACGCCGTCACACTCACCAGCCATCAACTGACCGCCCTTCCGGTTCGCACCTGAGCAGCGTCGGCCGATGTGCGTGTTGGCCCGGAAGACGTTCAAGTCGTGAACTCAATACAGTTGCCTGAGTTGATTACGCTGGGCGGCAGCGACACGTCGCTCAACAGGTCAACGGCAGCGGAGCGCATATTGGATCAGACTCAAAGCTCGTGGCGCATTCCCGGCCTGGGATCACGGCCGGGCGCGGGATGGTGGTTCTTCGCCATCTTCCTGGGGCTGATCGTCGTCTGGGCGCTGTCGTGGTCGATCGTCGGGCGGCAGCTGGCCTGGCCACGGTTCCACGACGATGCCTTCTACTACCTGCGCGTTGCTGAACAGGTCTCGAACGGCAACGGCTTCTCCATAGACGGCCTCCACTCGACCAACGGCTTCCACCCGTTCTGGATGACACTGCTGGTGGTGATCTTCGTGGTGGTGCCCGGCGGAATCGTCCCGGCCGTCGTGGTGATCCACCTGACCCTGTTCGCGATCGTTGCCGGTATCGGTGTTGCCACGTTCAGAGCCGTATCGCCGCACGTTCGCTGGCCGGCGATCGTGGTGATGCTGTCGATGCTGCTCTTCTCACGCATCCTGACCTCGCTCCTGGACGGGATGGAGTCGGCGATCCTGGCGCTGATGGTGAGTTTGACGATCCTCGTGATCGTGAAGACGAGGTCGTTCGAGAAGCGGGGTCCGACGAATGCCGACTGGTTGATCGGCTTCCTGCTGGCGCTGTCGTTCATGGCGAGGCTGGACACGGCGTTCCTGGTTGCCTCCGCGAGTGGATATCTCGCCGTCGCTGCGCTTCTGGACCGAGAGGAGAGCTGGTCCGACACAATCACGATGCTGGTGAAGAAGCAGGTTCGCATCCTGCTGCCGGTGGTTGTCGTGGCGCTGCCGTTTTTCACGTGGAACCTGGTGGAGTTCGGCTCGCTGGTCCCTGTTAGCGGGGCGATCAAGAGCTCGTTCCCGGAACCCGACTTCGCTATCGAGACCGTTCGCGCCGAGTGGGTCCACCACGCCATGATCTTCCCGGCGCTCGCCGGACTCTTCTTCGCCTTTCGGGAGCCTTCACGGTTCGGCATGTTCCGTGCGCCGCTGGCCATGGGCGTGGCGATGATCGTCGTACACGCCGCCTACACCGAGCTGTTCGCCACCTGGGGCATCTTTGTCTGGTACTTCGCCGCTTACATCCCATTCGGCATGATCGGCGCAGGCATCTCGGTCGAGGCGATCGGCGGCAGGCTGCACCGTTACGCACCGGAGGCCATTGCGGCAGGCGCAGTGGCGATCTTCGTTGCGTCGCAGGCCGGCTCGCTGTCACAGCTTGACGGCACGTTCACCGAAGGGGGCGACAACCGCAGCTTCGTGATCGCGGCCGAGATCGCCGGCGAGTGGGCCGCCGAGAACACTCCTGAAGACGCTCGCTTCGCCATGAAGGACAGCGGCTCGTTCTCGTTCCATTCGCGTCGGAACGTCTCCAACCTGGACGGCGTGATCATGAACATGGACTACCAAGAGACGCTCTGCACCGGCGACCTTCACGACTACCTGATCGAGAACGGCGTCGAGTACCTGGTGATGCACCAGACCGAGCACGCGGCGTGGGGCGACTACGGCAACTTCGCTCTCAGGGTGAGGTGTCGGCTGGACGATGGCCAGGACAGCCTTGTCGAGGTGCATGAGGAGGATGAGGTGTACCGCAGCCTGCGCTACTTCGACGGTCCCCGAGAGACGCACCTCATCATCTGGCGGCTGCAGCCCAGGTAGCGCGCCTCCCATCACTTCATCGGCGGTTTAGTTCATCTCGGCGGCATCACGCGCCGCCTCTTCAGGCGTTCCACGTACCGCCATCTAGCGCGATCCACGAATGGCACAGGCGAATGGCATAGCTGTGTGATCCGCGCGTGCTGCGTTCCGGCAAGACTTCCCGGCGAGACGAGCCTCATCGAGGTTCCGATCGAAACGACGTTGCCCGGACAGGCCCGTGGACTGCGCGGGTCCGGCCCCGGCGAACTCAAGGGAGGTCTGGTATGTCCACGAAGAGACCGAAGTTACTGGCAGCGATTGTCTTCACGCTGGCCGTGGCGATTGCGGCGCCGTTCCTGTTCGGCGTCCAGGCGAGCGCGGATGATGACGACAGGAAGCGCCATCGCGTTAATGGTTCCTACGAGGCGTCCTTCAGCCAGTTCGACCTATTCGGCTTTACAGACGGCTTCGGTCACGTGAACGGAGACTCCAGCGGGCCGTTTGAGCTGATGGTCGGCGGCGAGACGATGACCGGTGAGGTGATCCTGCCGGTGATAGTGAGGCTGAACCCCGACTTCGAGTCCGGGACGGCCTACGGTAGCGCAGCGTGGATCTTCGACGACGGTCCGACCTGCGTGGGAGCGCTCTCCGGCGAGTTGGTGCCCGCGGGCGGCGGACATGCAGGTCTCGAGGTGCAGGGCCGCTTCGAATGCACGGACGGGTCTGTGCTTCGGCTGCGACTGGTGGAGACCGCAGGGCCTCCGGAGTCTGCCGGCACGATCGCGGGCTCGATGACCTCACCTCGTGGTGGCGGTGACGACGACGATGATGAGGACGACGACTAGAGCGGAATCCAGCTGGCCGCGATAGAGATGGCCTGGCGTTCGGCCCCGGCATTGCCGGGGCCGAATCGCGCGGCTGAACATTGACTGTGTGAGGCGCCTGGGCCAGGGTTGCACTCTCCACGTCCGTACCGGACAGACCTCATCTCTGAATCGCCAGCAGGAGGCGGGTTGAAATGCCGTTCAGCACCAGCTACGTGTTCGTCGTCGGGATGGACGTCGACCCTGACAGGGAGGAGCTCTTCAACGTCGTTTACGACGAGGACCACGTGCCCGAGTTGCCTAAAGTGCCCGGCGTGATCTCGGTCACCCGGAGCCAGAAGATATCCGCGCAGCTGATCATGGGCGGCGCGATGAAGGAGGTCGGCGAGGGCGAACCGTCGTACCTCGCCCTGTATGAACTCGAATCTCCCGACGTGATCAACAGCCAGGCGTGGGCCGACGCGGTCGATGTTGGGCGCTGGGCCTCCGAGGTGAGGCCGTACACCCGCAACCGCCACCACGCCATGCACAGGGTGATCAGAGAGACGGGATCGGCCTGATCCGGCGGTCCTCTCGAACCGACCGACCCGCTCTTTGCTACCTTTAGCCGATCTGGCTCCCGGGTTCGCTGCCATAGCTATCGACGATCACCACCTGGCAAATGAAGGTCTCTGCAACCCTTCGCATATCGCTCGCCGCCGCGCTCCTGCTCGTCGTAGCCGCAACTGCGACAGCCGACCGTGCTTACGCAGCGCCGCAGCACTCCGAAGAGGACACCTGCGGCTACGGCGCTCTTACCTTCGAGGCGAGCCTGTTCGGACCGAACGGCGAGTTTCTTCACCAGATGGAAGAGACCAGCCTCGGCTGGTGGATGGCCGACCGCAGCGTCAGACGCTCGGCCGTTCTGCCGATCGTGACGATGCTGGACTTCGGGGACGGCTCAGAGTCGAGGCTGTTTGAGTTCGCTGAGGGCGATCGCGGGCCGGAGGGTCCTTTCCCGGGCGTGTTCGGCCAGCAACTCGCCTCTCTGCGTCAGAATGGCACTTCCGACATGTGGTGGGGGCGCGTTGAGCTTCCGGCACTTGGCGACTACACCGCTAAGTGGACGTCCAGCTGGACCGGGGTCGACCGGTTCAACGGCGAGAGTTACTCCTGCCAAGGCGAGCGTGAGCAGCTGTTCAGCTTTGGCCGGGATGTTCCGACAGGACCGCCACCCGAACCGCTGCCGTCTCCTACGCCGGCTCCCGTGCCGACAGCCACTCCGGACCTGTCAGGCGGTCTTTCGGACCCGGTCCGCGTGCTTGCGCAGGAGCATGTCGCGGAAGACCAGCGGGGCTGCGATGACGCCAACCGGTTTTCGCCGGGCTCCGTCACGACACCGCCTGTGGTCACGGTCCTTGACGCTCCGTTCGGGGCGAAGACCATCAACCTCGGTGAGAGCGTGACGGCGTCATTCAAAGGGCTGCGGATACTGGTGCCGGACTTCGACCTCGAGTTGCCGTCCTGGCAATACCACTGGTTCGACAACGGCAATCCCGTGGAATTCATGGGCTTCAGGTGTAAGGGCACGAGCGACGGCTTTGAGGTCGATTTCCTGGTGCTGAGGCCGTTCTCGGCAACCCACACTTACTCGAACACCGGCTTCTACTGGGCGCAGGTTGTGAAGGCTGGAGAGGCTCCGGTGGACGGAGTAGGTACGCAGATCCTGGTTGTGGAAGACCCGACGCCGACACCTGTAGCCACCGCCGCAGCCGGAGCAGCCGGAGCAGCCGGCGCTTCGGGCGGCACTGGAGCCGGCGAGTCCACGCAGGAGCCCAAACGCCCGCAGTGGCAGTCCGACGGCATGAACTGGGTGCCCGGACTGGGCGCAATCAAGATGGCTGCCGAGGCTGTGTTTGGCGAGGATCCGGTTACGGGCCTTCCGGTTTCGGGCTGGGGCAGGGTCCTCTCTGGGATTGGAGCGATCGTTAACCTGGCGGCCACGGTGGCGATCATCGTGTTCATCGGGCCGATCCTGGCTACGGCCGCGGCGGCGGCTGGAACGCTGCTCACGATCCTGCGCGTCGCTATGACGGCCAAGAACGTTGCGCAGGTGGTGCCGATCGCCAGCCGAGCTGCCCAGGCGGTGCAGTCCGTAGCGGCCGGA
>JANQEF010000156.1 GCA_028278465.1 Dehalococcoidia bacterium
ATCGGTTGTGCTGACGGTCACGTCGATCCCGGCGCGCTCGAACAGCTCGGTGTTCTCCTGCAGGTTGACGACGGCGATGGTGCGCTCAACCTCGAACAGGTTTTTCGCCAGCAAGCTCGCAGAGAGGTTGTCTGCATCTCGCCGCGACGTTGCGATGAACACGTCGGCGCGGCTGGCTCCCGCCTGCTGAAGAACCCGCGACGATGTGGCGTCTCCAACCACGACCACGTTGCCCATCCTGTCCCGGACAGTTTCAGCGCTGACCGGGTTTGGCTCTATGGCGAGCACTTCATGGCCGGACGAGACCAGCGACGATAGGAGAGGCAGGCCGACGGTCCCGGCGCCCATCACCAGTACATACATGTCACTCTCCTGCCGATTCCGGCGCCTGGTCTTGCAGCACCTGCGGCACGTTTGCCATGACACTGTCTGCCGAGAGCCTGGCAGGGTTCACGCAGGCGACGCCCATCGACTCGAAGACGCTGCTCAGGTCGGCGCTCCACACCGTGGCGATCACAGTCATGACGCGGTAGGTGATCTTGGCCTTGAGAGCGGCGAGACCGTTCGCGCTGTCGTTGCCTGTCAGCGCTGCGAACATGTCTGCATCGCGGATGCCGGCCTGCTCAAGAGTCAGGCCACGCGTGCCATCGCCCTCCACGACCTTGATCTCTCCAGGGCTCGCGTCGATCTCTGCGAGGGAGGCGGCGTTTGTCGCGTCAGTGTCTACAACGGTGATCGAATGGCCGGACGCGGCCAGTGAGCTGGCGAGCGCGGTGCCGGTGCGGCCGCTCCCGACGATCACAACATTCATGTACGTGTATGTCCCGTTCGGCGACTGGTCATCAGGCGGTGGTGCCGGATCGTCCTGTCAGCTGTCGTCTCTCAGGTCTTGCTCCGGCCAGGGCCTCCCTTACGAGCACCACGTTACACGCCGCAAACTCCAGCACGTATGGGATATCGGCGCCGAGGGAGAACTGGCCGTTCTCGGTCGGATATTCGGTGCTGATCACGACGGCGTCAACATCCCGTACGGCGGCTTCGTGCACCACGGCAGATCCGATGTCCCGCGCCTGCAGCATCTCCGCCTCCACGTTGCGCTGCAACTGAGTGGCAGTTTCAGCTTCCTTAAGAACCTTCTCGGCCTGGCTCACCTCGTCAGGCAGCTCGGCGTCGAGAGGGAGCGAGCGGTCGACCTTGATCACGTAGAGGATGATGAGGCGTCCGCGCGCTTCCCTGATCAACGAGACGGCGTGGCTGACCGCCATGGCGTCTGACGAAGATCCTGTTACGAGTACGAGTACGGTGTTGAACTGCATGATCAGGTATGAAGCCGTGATGCGCTGATAAAAGCGGTCACGTGCTAGTGCGAGATCCGTTCCACGAGCTCGTCGCGTCCGGCAACGACCAGCACGTCGTCTCGCCTGAGCCGCTCGTCCGAGTCCGGGCTCAACGTGATGTCGTTGCCGCGCTTGAGGGCGACAACCGCAACGCCGTACTTGTCTCGAACGCCCGAAAGCCCGGCTTCCTTCAGAGACATGTCAGCGAACCGGTCCGGGACTTTCAGCCGGCTGACACCGAACGACGGGCTGAGCTCCAGGTACTCCTCGACGTCGGGGTTGAACAGGCTGTGCGCAACACGCGCTCCCATCTCGGACTCAGCGTAGACCACCTTGTGGCAACCCAGCCGCTCGAGCGTGCTGCCGTGCAGGTCCGAGTGTGCTCGGGCCACGATGTACGGCAGGTTCATCGTCTGGAACAGGACCGCCACCATGATGCTGGCCTCGACGTTCGAGCCGATCGCCACGATGCCGATGTCGTAGTTGTGGACGCCGAAGTCCCTCAACACCGACTCGTACGTTGCGTTGCCGACAACCGGGTGAGTAACCTCACCCATCATCGCCTGCACACGCTCCTCGTCGTTGTCGATCGCGATAACGGTGTGCCCGAGCTGGTACAGCGTGCGGGCGATGTTGCTGCCGAAGCGGCCTAGCCCGACGACGGCGATGTGACGGCTATTGGTTACAGGCATAGACGGCGCGTCTCGTCGTTACTTGGTGTTCGATAGGGAGTCGGTCCGGAGTTCAACCTATTCTAACTCGCTCAGTTGCGAACCGATAAGTTTCGTTCGACTCCCGGCCGGCCATCAGCAGCGCCAGTGTCAGCGGACCGAACCTGCCCAGGAACATCGTGATCGTAACGAGTATGCGTGCCCCTGTGTTCAGTTCACTTGTAATGCCTGTCGAGAGGCCCACAGTCCCAAAGGCCGAAACTATCTCGAACAACGCCCGCCTGAAGTCGAGCTCGGGCTGGATCGCCATGAGAGCGGCGAACAGCACCAGCAGCATCACGGTGGCAGCCGCTCCAACCACCATGGCGCGCTGCACGATGACAGCCGGCAACTCTCTGCCGAACGCGTTGACCCGGCGTTTTCCTCGCAGAGTCGCGGCGGCGGCGAGGACCACCACCATGAAGGTGTTTATCTTGATCCCACCGGCCGCCGAGGCGGAGGCGCCGCCCACGAACATCAACGCCTCTGTGCCGACGTTGCTTGCCTCAGTGATGCTGCTGTAGTCGACCGTTGAAAAGCCGGCGGTGCGCGCAGCAGCCGAATGGAAAAGGGCGTCTGTGACTTTCACCGGGATGCTCTCGGAGCCGATGCTGCCCGGGTGCGTCCACTCGGTCCAGAGGAAAGTTATCGTCCCAATCACCAGCAGACCGAGAGTGCCGACCACGACCAGCTTCGAGTCGAGGCGCAGCCGGCCGAAGTTGCGCTTCGAGACGATGTCCGACAGCACGAAGTAGCTAAGGCTGCCGATGACGATCAGGGCCGCCATGATCAGGAGCAGCGGGATGTCGGTCTTGAAAGGCTGCAGGCTCGATCCACCCACCAGTTCGTCCGGCATTACCTCGAAACCGGCGTTGTTGAAGGCCGATATCGCATGGAAGGTGCTCTGCCACAGCGCTTCTCCCAGCGGTATCCCTTCCCAGAGCTCTCCGAAGACGTACCACCTCAGGAATAGCAGGAGAATGCCGATCGCCTGTGTGACGATCGAGAAGATGACGATTCTCCGGACCAGCGAGGCGATTGCGCCCAGTTGCGCCTCTCCGAGACCGGCTCGCAGCAGCAACTGACCCTGTAGGCCGAGCCTCTGTCCGACGATCATCAGCAGGAAGGCGGCGCCGGTCATGAACCCCAGTCCGCCGATGATCGACAACACGAGAGAGCAATGAAAGCCAAGTTGACTGAAATATGTGAAGCGCAACAAAAGCATAATATTGCACGTCTAGAAAACTTTGAGGACGCTCTTGCTCAAAT
>JANQEF010000174.1 GCA_028278465.1 Dehalococcoidia bacterium
GATTGCGTTGGCTTCGAGCGCCGTGATCGCGGCCGATACCGAGTTTGCTCCCTGCGTGATCTGCGCCTCGTCGAGCTGCGACGCGATCTGCTGAAGCGCGCTCATCCAGTCCGAGTTGACGGCGTTGTCCTGCAGCCCGGCTTTGACCACCGCCACGTCTCGCCACCACTCCAGCCAGCGGTGAAGCTCCCTGAGCACGCCGTCACGATCGCGGCGAAAGCGGCCGGACAGTTCGTTGGCGTATGAGAAGCGCTCTTCGAGATTCCCTGACAGCGCCTGTAGGATTCGTGTTGCGGTTTGCGTGTAGATCTCCAGCACAGCGGGGTCCTGCAGCGCGGCGATGGCCCAGCCGGGCCTTCCCGCCGAGAGCTTCGCCAGGCGTTCGGCCTGCTCGGGCTCCGCCTCGAAGTGCTCCACGAGCTGGCTCGCGATCAGCTCTGCGCTGACGGGCCGCAACCGTATTCGCTGGCAGCGAGAGACGATGGTTTCGGGCAGAGCGTCTGCGTCTGAGGCGACAAGCACGATGTAGACGTTTTCGGACGGCTCTTCCAGCGTCTTGAGCAGAGCGTTGAAGGCCGGCGGCGAAAGGTCTTCCGCACCGTCGATGATGAAGACGCGCGACTTTCCTTCGAATGGCTTGAGCGCCGCCTCGCGCTGCAGGTCGTGGATGTGGTTGATCGAGATGTTCTGGCGCTCGGACGCGCCACTGTCAGCTGTGCCAGACGAGTCGTCTTTGATCGGCGTGGAACGGTTGATGACGCGCACATCGGCGTGCTGGCCTTTGCGTATTCGCTGCGCGGCCGGGCAGGACGACAGGTCGAGCACCGGCGCTTCGCCGAAGAGATCCGGCTGCGGTTCGCAGTTCACAAGGCAGGCGAGGTCGATCGCAAGTGTCTTCCGACCTGACTGATCTGGACCGGTGACCAGGTAGGCGTGCGACAGCCGACCGGTCCTGTTAGCGGCGTCCAGCATGCGAGTCGCGGCGTCGTGGCCGAACGTCTGCCAGCCGGTCGCTTCGGGGATCTCTGTCGCGATATCAGACAAGGCTCGTTGCCAGCAGGTCCTCGTACGTCTCTCGCCGCCGGATCAGCCGCGCGGTGCTGTCCTTCACCATCACGATGGCCGGTCGCGTGGTCATGTTGTAGTTGCTCGCCATCGGCACCGAATAGGCGCCCGACGTCGGTGTGCAGAGCAGGTCGCCCGACTTCAGCACGGGCAGCTCAACATCCTTCGCGATGTAGTCGCCCGATTCGCAGTACTTGCCGACCACCGTCACCTTCTCGGTCGGCGACGCGTACGGCTGCTGCGGCCTGCGGACCGTGTACTCCGATGAGTAGAGCGCGGGCCGGATGTTGTCGCCCATGCCACCGTCGACGCTGACATAGACGCGCACGTTCGGAATGCGCTTGATGCCACCGACTTGATAGACGGCCACGCCGGCGCGGGCGACGATGGAGCGCCCCGGCTCAACCGTGAGCAACGGCTCCTCCAGCCCGTAGCGATCGCAGCCCGATCGGACCGCTACGGAAATTTCTTCGGCATATGCCGATATCGGCGGCGGCAGCTCCTCGCCGACGTACCCGACGGCAAACCCGCCACCGGGGTTGAACTCGGTCAGCGGCAGCGCGTGAGCCTCCCGCATCTCGGCCGCGAACTTCAGTACGTAGTCGATTGCCTGCGAGTACGGCTCAAGCTCGAAGATCGGTGAGCCGAGGTGGAAGTGCAGGCCCATCACCTCGAGATTCGGAGCGGCCATCGCCTGCTCCACCGCGTCTGCGGCCGCGCCCGTCTCGATAGAGAACCCGAACTTCGAGTCGAGGACACCGGTTGTGGTCAGCAGGTGAGTGTGCGGGTCGACGCTTGGCGAGACCCTGAGCAGCACCTTCTGGCGCACGCCTTTTTCGCCTGCGACCTCGTTCAGCAACCCGATCTCGTGGAACGAGTCGAGTGTTATGCGACCGGTGCCATAGTCGATCGCCTCGGCCAGTTCTTCTCGGTCCTTGTTGTTGCCGTGGAAGTTGAGGCGCTCGGCAGGGAAGTTGGCGGCCTTGGCGAAGACCAGCTCACCGCCGGTGACCACGTCCATGTGCAGGCCTTCGTCAGCGATGATCTTCGCCAGCGCAGGGTTGGCGAAGGCCTTCGATGAGTACTCGATGTGCGACCGTTCGTAGGCGTCCTTGAAGCCGCGGGTGAACAGCCGGCACATGTGGCGAATCGTGTCCTCGTCGTAGATGTAAAGCGGCGTTCCGAACTCGTCCGCAAGCTCGGAAACGGCGCACCCGCCGATGGTGATTTCACCATCGTCATCTATACCCGCAGAAACGGGGAATATCTCCTGGTCGGTTTCGCTTAGCTGGGGCATGTAGAGGTGGTTCGCTGAGTTGTGATGGCTGTGACTAGTATGCCAGTTCGCAGGTCCAACGGCGGTGGCTTGTTTCAGTTACGCCGCCGATATACTGAACCGCATCTCATTCGCGGTACAGGTCGATGCCGCGCGATCACCGGAACGAAAGGCGAGGATTGTGACTCAGACCGAGTTCACAGGCCGGCTCACAGAGCTGGCAACGTGCGCGGGTTGAGCGGGTAAGCTCTCGCAGAGCGAACTGGCCAGTGTGCTGAGCCAGCTGCCCCCCGCAACCTACAGGGACCCGAACGTCCTTGTTGGCTTCGAGTCCGGTGACGACGCAGCGGTCTACCGGATTTCGGACGAACTCGCGCTTGTTTTGACGGTTGATTTCTTCCCGCCGATCGTCGACGACCCGTTCAATTTCGGCGCGATCGCGGTGGCGAACGCGCTGTCCGATGTCTACGCGAAGGGCGGCCGGCCAGTCACGGCGCTCAACATCGCCGCGTTCCCGCGGAGCCTGCCGCCGGCGCTGGTAGCGAAGGTGCTGGAGGGCGGACAGTCGAAGGCGTCTGAGGCCGAGGTTTCGATCGTCGGCGGCCACACGGTGGATGATGCAGAGCCGAAGTACGGGCTGGCGGTGACCGGCCTGATCAGGCCCGGCGACGAGATCGCGAACGACGGCGCGAAGCCCGGCGATGTGCTGGTGCTGACGAAGGCGATCGGAACCGGCGTGATCACGACGGCCGGTAAGGCCGGTGTTGTGGAAGACGCCGTGCTGGCCGGTGCTGTCGATTCGATGTCGATGCTGAACCGCAGCGCTTCTGAGGCGATGGTCGAGGTCGGGGTAAATGCGGCGACCGATGTCACCGGCTTCGGGTTGCTCGGCCACCTTCACACGATGCTGAAGGCGAGCGGTGTGGCGGCTGATTTGAGGCTGGACGATGTACCGGTGCTGGACGGTGTGCGGGAGCTGCTGGAGCGTGGTGTTGCGCCGGGTGGAACGCACCGCAACGTCGAGGCACTCTCTGAGCATGTGCGCTGGGGCGATCAGATCTCGGACCTGGACCAGTTG
>JANQEF010000106.1 GCA_028278465.1 Dehalococcoidia bacterium
ACGAAGCCGTCGCCGCCGATGCTGGAGCCCTGTGGCTCTGCGGGACCGAGGGCGAAGCCGACGGTGACCGCGGCGTAGACGGCGTTACCGCCTCGCATGAGGGTCTGGAGGCCGGCCTGCGCGGCGAGCGGGTGGTTGGCGACGACTGCGCCACGAGCGCCCATACGCACGGGTCGGTAGGACTGGCCGCGCTCGCCGTGCGGCGTGCGGTTGCTCATGTGGTGGTCAGAGTCGGAACTGGATGCGACGGGCATGGCGGGTTTCCGAGGTTGTGGCGAAAGGGATTGCGGCGTTCAGGCGCCGCAAGAGGAAGTTCCGCGGCAGTCTAGCAGCGGGTTACGCGGGAGGCTGGGCTCACGGGATGAGTACGACGGGTCGCCCGCTCCCCTTCGTCCCGAGCGCAATTGTCATCTCGACCGAAGGGAGAGATCTGACCGTCAACAGCAAAACGCCGGGAGACTCAGAATGAAAACTTGGTAGCGGCGCACCCGGTCCCGACTCTCGCCGGGACATCCCCTCTCTTTAGTTCTCTCCCACACGGGGAGAGAGAATCCGCTCCCTACTTCCTGCCGAACCTCAGCCGCTCGCGCATCGACTCCACCAGCCCCAGCGCAGAGCGAGGCGCCCGGTCCCTGTACGCCGAAAGAATCGCGCTCAGCCCATCGTTGTACTTCAGCAGTTCGCTCGAATCTGACGCCCCGGCCGGCGCAGTCACAACAGAGCCGTAGTTGTAGGTGACGAGCGCGAAGTACAGCTCATCGGCCACCGCATCCTCAAACCCGACCTGTCGCAGCACGCGGGTCACAGACTGGCGGAAGCGCGTCGCACCAGAGCCGGGCTGCGTCGACGATGCGGCAACGTACGGCGTTATCTCCGGGTGCTTCAGAATCAGGTCGCGGTGAGCCCGCAGCAGCGTGCGGACCTGGTCCTGCCACTCGATCGAATCGGCGGTCCGCACATCGATCCCGCCGATCAGCGCGTCGGCGACGTGCTCCGCAAGCTCGTCCTTGTTCTTGACATGCGTGTAGAGCGCCATCGGAGCCACGCCAAGCACCTTCGCAACGTTGCGGATCGAAAGCGCGGCGAACCCTTCCGACCTGGCAAGCGCCACCGCCGCCTTCTCCACCCGCTCCCGCGAAAGCTTCTGCCTGCTGCGGCCGGGCTGCCGGGCCTGCTTGGGTTGTGGGGCGATCGCTACCGTTGCCATATATACAGCGCTCCTGATTCTGCCGGGGCCGGTCCGGTATCGGTCCGATTTGACCGCGTCGACGGTCGAGGTAATACCGATTTCGAAGCGGCAGATTGACCTGAAAACTGTATACGGCGTATAAGCCAGCCACTGCCAGTTACCAGTTGGAACGCAGTTGAGCGATTTTGTGACGTTTTTACCGGTAAAAGGTTGGGATACACGGTAACGTGACCCCGAAACCGGATGATGACGATGCGCTAGCGTGTGGACGGTGCGTGAGCGCGGCGAAAACGCTACACCGAAGCTAGAATCGACGTCTTCACCGACCCGAACCGGCGCCCATACGGCGCACGAAATCCCCGACAGGAGAACACCTATGAAGTACAGGCGGCTCGGCGCGTCCGGCCTCGAGGTATCCGAGACCGGGATCGGCACCAACAACTTCGGCGGCAGGCTGGACGCCGACCAATCAGCCGCCGTCGTGCACGCCGCGCTCGACCACGGCATCAACCTGTTCGACACGGCGAACATATACACGCACGGCGTCTCCGAGGAGTATCTCGGCAAGGCGCTCAAGGGCCGTCGCTCGGAAGCGTTAATCGCAACCAAGTTCGGGATGTTGTGGGAGGAAGGCCCGCACGGCAAGGGCGCGTCCAGGAAGCACATCATGGACTCGCTCGACGGCTCGCTGAAACGGCTCGGCACCGATCACGTCGACCTCTACCAGGTCCACCGCCAGGACCCGGACACGCCGATCGAGGAGACGCTGCGGGCACTGGACGACGTTGTGCGGGCGGGCAAGGTGCGCTACATCGGCTGCTCGAACTACGACGCCTGGCGGATCGCCGATGCGATGTGGACGTCGGAGCACCGCGGGCTGGCCAGGTTCGTCAGCGCGCAGCCCGAGTACTCGATGGTGGTGCGTGACATCGAGGCGGAAATCCTGCCGGCATGCGAGCGCTTCGGCCTCGGCATTCTGCCCTACTTCCCGCTGGCGCACGGGCTGCTGACGGGCAAGTACAGCCGCGGCGAGGAGGTGCCGGAGGGGACGCGGCTGGCGTTGACTCCGGCGGCGCAGTCCCGGCGGCTGACCGATCAGAACTTCGATGCGCTGGACAGGCTGGACAGTTTCGTTTCGGAGCGCGGTCACTCGCTGGTGGAGCTGGCGTTCGCCTGGCTCCTGGCGCACGGCGCGGTCAGTTCGGTGATAGCAGGCGCCAGCAACCCCCAGCAGGTGGCACAGAACGCAGCAGCGGCGGACTGGGTGCTGTCAGCCGAAGAGATGACCGAGCTGGAGGAGTTGCTGGCGGGGTGAGGTTACCCACGTGTCGTCCCGAGCTTGGGACGGAGCTAGAGGGAGGGTCGATTCACTTCCTCTCCCAGCGGGAGAGGATTGAGGTGAGGGAGAGGTCATCACATTGTCATCCCGAGCGTCAGCGAGGGATCTGACCCGCCAATGTGAGATCACTTCTCCCTCATCCTGCACCTTCTCCCGCTGGGAGAAGGAAGACCTGCCACCCCTTCGACGGGCTCAGGATGGCAGAACGCCCCGGCTCCGCCGGGACCGGGCGCAGCCGGGTGCCCGCTTGCGGACGCGCCCACACCAAAACTGCTGTGACGGATACGCTCCGTGGGCGTGTCATCCCTCTCCCTTGATGGGAGAGGGACAAAGGGAGAGGGTGAACCTGGCGGCCATCCTGAGCTAGCCTGCCCTGAGCAAAGTCGAAGGGAAGGGTGAAAAGCCGTCGGCCTCCGGCCGACATCCCCTCTCTCTAACTCTCTCCCACAAGGGGAGAGAGGAAAATCCAACCCTCTCCCTTCCTACGTCTCTACGTCAGGTCGTACGTCAGCTCTAGCTCTGCCGTGATCGACTTGAACCAGTCGACAACCTCCGGGTGGTACGGAATCCCGTTCGCCAGACGGTCCGCCTTCGTCTCGGCCTCAGGCAGCCCCGGGTAGTAAACCCGCTCATGCCCCGGCGCAGGCTTCGTCGCCGCAAGCCCGGACAGGAACGCGTCCATGTCATCCTTGAACTTCGAAACATCCGTGAACGCATCGATCTTGAACGCCATCGTGAAGTGCCCCGACCGCTGCGAGATGAAACCGGGACCGATGCCCGATAGCGAGCAGCACATGATGTCGACAATGCAGCCGAAGCCGTAGCCCTTGTGCGATCCGTTCTCGCGCGTGCCGCCGAACGGCAGCATGTTCCAGGCACGGCCCTCGCCCCGGATATCGGTCTGCGGCATCTTGCGCTCCGGCATCGGCACGCCGTTCCCATCCGTCAGCCAGTTGGCGAAAATCTCCCTGTCCATGCGCTCCAGAAGTCGCAGCTTGTTCGCCGCAACCTGCGTCGTCGCCACATCGAACAGGAACGGCGCCTCATTGCGAGCCGGCGCCGCCCACGCGATCGGGTTCGTGCCCAGCCGAGGCTCTGCGCCGTAAGTCGGCACCATGGCAAAGCCACCTCCGCCGGTCATGCACACGCCGATCATGTCGTGCTCGACAGCCATCAGCGCGTGATAGCCAGCCGCGCCCAGGTGTCCGGAGTTCTTCATCACCGCAACGCCGACGCCGTGCTTTTCGGCCCGCTCCATGGCGTCTTCCATAGCCAGCGGCGCAGTGTGCAGGCCGTTGCCGCGGTCGGCGTCCCACGTCGCTGACACAGTCGACTCGCGCTCGATCTTCAGGTTCGGCCGAGGGTTCAGCGTGCCCTTGTTGTACGCCGCGACGTAGTGACGCAGCATGTTCGAAACACCGTGCGTGTCGACGCCGTTCACATCGGCGTGCATCAGCACATCGGCCGAAAGAGCTGCCGCGTCTTCGGTAAGGCCCATCTTGCTGAATATGGCCTCAGTCACGGCGCGCGCCTTCGGCTCCGGGACGCGAACTTCCTCATCCGGCGAAACGTGAAATCGCTCGAGCATGTGCTACTTCCTGTGGGGTGAAAGACGGGTGACGGTGAGAACGGGTGGAATCGTAGCACCGCGGAGCGCGCTGGGACGCCGGTTGACGCCATGCGTGAGCCTTATATAACCTTTCAGTTATGAAAACTGCTGGTTATGAAAGCGCCGACAGCCGTCGCCTGGACGACACCTTCACGGCGCTGGCTGATCCGACCCGCCGCAAGATTCTTTCGTTGCTTGCGGATGGCGATCGGAGCGTTTCTGAGCTCGCGAAGCCGTTTGCCATCAGCCAGCCGGCAGTGTCGAAGCACCTGAAGGTTCTTGAAAGAGCCGGTTTGATCTCGCGCAGCCGTGACGCACAGCGGCGGCCCGCCCGACTGGAGGTGGAGACTTTCCTCGCAGCCGGCGACTGGTTCGCCGACTATCGGAAGGCGCTTGAACAGAGGTTCAACCGACTCGACTCTCTCCTGGAAAAGATGAAATCGGCGAAGCCCCGCGAGGAGACAGCAGATGAGTAGCGATGGCGGTATTGAAATCGAACTCCCCTCAGACAGGGAGATCATGTACTCGCGGACCTTCGACGCGCCGCGGTCGATGGTCTGGGATGCGATGACCCGGCCGGAGCTGCTGAAACAGTGGTTCCTGGGTCCGGGTGACTGGTCGCTTCCGATCTGCGAGATCGATCTTCGGGTCGGCGGAGCGCTCAGGTTCGTCTGGAGGAGCGGCTCGGATGGCACCGAGATCGATATGCGCGGCGTATTCGAGGAGATCGAAGCGCCATCGAAGCTCGTTTCGACCGAGGCGTTCGTTCAGTCATGGTATCCCGGCGAAGGGCGCAACACGACGGTTCTGACCGAAGAGAACGGAAAGACGATCGTGACCACGACCCTGCTCTACGAGTCGAAAGAGGCCCGCGACACGGTGCTCGAGGCGTCTATGGAGGACGGGGTCGACTCCAGCTACAC